>DALZBD010000239.1:0-6401 GCA_031977515.1 Bacteroides sp.
ATTTTTAGACATAGACGCTGCTCTCATTTTGCTTTTCGAGTCCATAGGTAATTTTTGCCGAATTTCCTAACTCAATTGCAAAATGTTCTGCATATTATAGTATGTATTCTTTTTGTCTCGCTTGACTATACTATGCAAAGATAAAAAGTTTATTTCATTTTTTCTTTGGATTAAATGTTTAAAATCTCCTTTACTAACTCTCTTTTATCGTCAGACAAGATTCTTTTAAAGGAGAAAGACTTCTTATATATTTGATTAAATAAAGTATGTAAGAAAACTCACCTTTCCCTATAATATGAGTATTGTCCAACAAAGGAATGTTCTCGCAATAGTGGAACTTTCCTGATGTATTTTGTTAAGCAACATCTTGAATATGCAGCCTTACCTCGCCACAAAGATAGTGAGATTTTTATAAAAAACAAGGAGTTTGAATAGAAATAACCGGTTATTACTATTTTTTTCTTGTAAGACCAATATAATTATACCTTTCCTTTTTCTTTAGATTTTATGACATCTCCTTTGCTGAGAGCCACTAATCTTTCAATCTTGATAGATTTGTTTTCGTAAGGATCTCCTTTTTTGAAACTGTGTGTACCCAAACTCTTATATTTTATTCTCAATACATCATAATCAAAAGCTTCAAAAAGAGCAACAAGACTTGTAAAGTGATACTTCTCATTTGTTTCTTTTAACGTCAAGGTATAAACAGTTACCATACTCCTTAGTTATTTAGATAATTACTTCTATTTCAAATAGAAAGGGCGATTATCTAAACAACATTTACCCGTTGTAAGTTTTTATAATAAATGTACCTTACATGGCTTATTTCTGTTTATAAAATCCATAGTACGACATATTTCTCTCTATTCGTTTAGAGAAAAATATGCCATACTCTGACGAAATATTTTGCTGATTTATTGAGGTAAAGCTGCAAAATAAGTTGCCAAAATCCCTTTCAGATCACATACACTCACATTTTTAAACGACATACGAACCGTTTAAAAACATAAACTCAGTTCATTATCAATACAGACAATGAACGGATGGTTCCAAATAAATAATAAGGATTAACAGATAATATGGTGAGTAGGCAGAACGATATGAGGTAAAGCCGCCATTCATACATTGCCAATTCCTTATCTTACAAAAGTAGGGGATTATCCCGAGAAAGGCAAATTGCACTTAACTTGAATATGAAAACTACCATTTTTTTTACTTATACATAAAATGATACTTAAAAACCAATATGGGAAGATTGTTGTTTCTTAGATTTAGCGTATATTTGTGATAATCAAATAACCAGACAGATTATGGCTAAAGAGAAAAAAGATAATTATAAACTGACAGATCTTACAGAACCAACAGACAGTCAGTTATCCGAAATAATGAAAGAGGTAGCCGAGGAAGCAAAGCAAAAGTCTGAAGCAGCCACAAAAGAATATTTTCAGCGAATGTTTGAGAATATCCGTAAGAAAAAAATAGAATGGGCTGAAAAATATAATATCACGTTCAACAATGCGTAAGCCTGTTCTTATTGTTATAGCCGGGCCCAATGGCTCGGGAAAGACATCTATAACGACTCGTATTCTTCATCATGAGTGGATGGAAGATTCTATTTATATAAACCCTGATATTATTGCTCAGGAAAAATTTGGTAATTGGAACTCTAAAGAAGCCATTATGCAATCTGTGAAATACTGTGAAGATTTGCGAGAAAATTGTCTTGTGGAGAAAAAAAGCCTCATTTTTGAAACAGTTTTATCTATAGAAGACAAAATAGACTACATTGCCCGGGCAAAAGAAAGAGGTTTCTTTATCCGATTGTTTTTTGTCTGTACCTCTTCACCTGTTATTAATGCTTCACGTATTGCCAGTAGAGTAATGCAGGGAGGACATGATGTCCCTATTTCTAAAATCATTTCACGATACGAAAAATCGATAGCTAATTGTTGTCTTGCTTCTCAACTTGCAGACCGTACCTATGTATACGATAACTCCGCAGATAATGTAGAGGCCCAACTATTATTCCGTTTAAAAGACGGCAATTTGGAAAAGAAATATATCGATGAAATACCCGAATGGGCTGCTCCAATATTATAATATATTTCTGTATTATAAAATGTGAGGAAGTTAAGAAATGATAGGCATAGAAAAGAAAGAATACAATGATATGTTCTTTGTTTGCAGTCTGATAGAGTATATCGGGCGAAAGACAAACAATCATCGGAATGTAGTTGTCAATGCCATAGGAAAAGACAGGCTGCAGCATATCTATGAGTTGGCCGATGTATACCACAGTGAGAACATTGATAAGATAACAGACGAGCTTGTCAGTGATTACAACATAGAACATGGCCGATTTGATAACATTGCCACTGCAAACTATTCTATTCCTACTCATTGGGATATAGGCAAGGTATATAAACGATTGATTGTAGATGTCTCTAACAAACAAAACAAACAACCGATTGATGCCTTGATTGAAGTTTACAATTCGTGGCTCTCCCGTAAAATAGAGGACTTTAATAGTAGCCTTTATTATGAAAATCCTGATTATTTGTATGAGTCATATGTGAAAGGAGAAGTGCTATAATGAGTTTTCTTCAATTAGTCAGATAGCATCCAATTGATCAAAACTCCCATTCAAAGATAAGGTATATTATACTAAAGACGAATTTATTAGTGTAGCTGATGGTTGGGATTGCAGACAAGATCCGGAGGTTTTATCTCAGTTACAATAGTCTATATAAGAAATTAGCTCTGTAATGAGGCTATTTTTGTAAAACGATAAGCTTATGGATAAAATAAAGAATAAAATTCAGTACGATAATAAACTGTCGCATCAGGAAGATATTCATTTCATAATCCTCTGAAAGATGAAAAACTACCTGTTAATCCATTTTATATTTTCACTCATCCCTGCCCTCATTATGATATACCTGTATCATTTTGTAGTCCGGGGACAGCAGGGAATTGCATTTCTATATCTGTCTGTCATTATCGTATTTTTTCTGAGTATCATCACTGGTATTGCAGGGGCGAAATACAGCAACAGCATCTGGATACCCGCCGCAATCAACTGTGGGGTGGTGCTTATTGCTACAGTACTTTCCGGGCAATGGAGTGTATCGGTAGCGATACTTCCTGTTGCCGGGATTACCTTTCTTTGCAGCTTCTTTACCTGGCTGATCATGAACGAACCCTCAGGTTCTTTTTTACGAAAGACTTATACAGGACTTTTTATTTTGCTGTTACTGGCTGGTATCTATCTGTTTTTTGCGTTTGTCAATGGTCCCGTCCATCGGGGAGACAGTAGTTTGTTCTTTCGTACCGACGAAACTTCAGTGAGCCATGAGCAGGTAATGCCTTCCAGAGAACAATACGAGACTTATGTGCAATATGCAGGGAAAATATCTATGGAGGATGAGATCGACAGGAGATTTGGTAGTGTGTACGCTTCTACTGTGTTGATGAATGAAGATGGTGTCCCTTATTCGGGAAAGCTTTACCTGCAAAAACCTAAACTGAGGATCAATCCGTTCCCTGCCCAGAAAGAAGTACTGCTCTATTATATAGATGGATTTTTATGGGGATATTCTTATGGAGAAACTCACCTGCCTACCTATTATACCGATAAAGCCCTGTTGCATCTACCGGGAATGCCTGCTTCTGTTCCTTTTCTGATTTATAAAAAATATGAAGAACAGGCTTTACAGACGTTATCCCTTGTGGGTGAGTATATTGTTTTACCGGACAACCGGATCCTGGCAATAGGTGAAGACAACAGTTTGTATCTGGGGGATATTGCATATCATTACAATGGGCTGTTGCAATATATCCACTGGAAAAGATTTGATATGAACATCGGCATGGATTGGTTTCATTACGAGAGTCGTTATTTTGATACGTTGGGATATAGTGAAGACAGATCCGGTTGGGATGCAAGTGACTTTATCGAAACAGATACCCTTCCGGAATTGGTGAAACGGGGAGTAATGAAAGATCCGGAGGGAGTAAAGTGTTTGGAGGAGGCTTTTGTACACTCAACCCGTATCTGGTTGCCGGAAAATCATTACGTATGGAATACCCGTGAAGGGCTGCTGTTCAACTTATGTGGTCTGCATGGTTTTGGAGAAGAGAAAAAAGACCCCGTGGATATAGAGATAGCAGATCCGCGCGACAGAACCGTTCGCGCAATGGACCCGGAAGACATTCAACAAATAGCATCTATCATCAATCAGTGCATCATCGAGCCTCAGTTGGATAACCCGGGCAAGAGGCATATCTGGTACGATAAATCATCCGTGTTTTTCCTGATTCAGGAGGATAGTACCGGGAAGAGTTTTCCTTTGGGTTACGACAACGGGCGGTTTGTCATGCGCAATAATTTGTATACTTTCGTTTTTCCGGAAGAAAAAGCGGAGGAACTTACCGGGCAGATGCTTGGATATATTCAGAAATATACGGAAGGAGATCCGGATTGATTTCTCTGATTGGAGAATAGAAATAAGGATCTGTTTCTACTGTCTCTGATGGATGTATGGTCCGTATTGAAAGTGGCGGAAGGCTGTTCTTCGCTTACATATACCGGGCAACACCACGAACACATCTCCATAAGCCCCCTGTAAATGACTAAACAACTCTGTCTGGTTAATTGTTATTTACTCATCGTGTGAATGCCTCAGTATCATGTAATTAAAAAGAGTAAATATGAACTACTTCAGAATCGTAACAACAGGAATGGTATATCTGTTTTTTCTATCCGCCTCCGCCTGTAGCAATAAAAATGCCTCACAGCAACAGGATCCTCAGGCACGTACTCCCGTGGAGACTCAAAAACCCAATACAGACTATACACCCGCTTTTGAAGGGCAGACACGAATTGCAGGTGTAACTACCTCTACTACTTACGAAGTGACGATCCTTACAGACAAATTGTCTGCACCGTGGGCGGTAGCCTCTCTTCCCGACGGCAGGCTGGTCATTACTGAAAAGGCAGGTGCTCTTCGCATTGCCACCACTACCGGGCATCTTAGTGAACGCATTGCCGGATTTCCCGAAGTAGACGACAGGAAGCAGGGGGGATTGCTTGACGTAGCTCCTGCACCGGATTTCGCAAGCAACCGGATGCTCTATTTCACCTTTGCAGAGAAAACACCTCAGGGTTCGCTTACGGCCGTAGGCAAGGGAACACTCTCTGCCGATGAGAGCCGGATCGAAAATTTTCAGATCATCTTCAGGGCACTACCTTATTATGACAACAGTATGCATTTTGGAAGCCGTATTGTGTTCGATGACAATGGGAATATTTTCGTATCCACTGGCGAACGTTCCGATATGGCCACCCGCCCCAATGCCCAGTTGCTTGGCAGCGGATATGGTAAAGTCATTCATATAACATCAGATGGAGCTCCGGTTGCGGGAAATCCGTTTATCAACACCGAAGGTGCATTGCCTGAGATCTATTCGTACGGACACAGAAACCCACAGGGATTGGCTATCCATCCCACTACCCGGGAGTTGTGGATGTCCGAAATGGGTCCGCGGGGAGGGGATGAGATCAATCTGATCAAACCGGGCAGGAATTACGGATGGCCGACGATCACTTACGGAATTGAATACAGCGGAGAAACAATCGGTGAAGGGATTACACAGAAAGAGGGACTGGAACAGCCTGTATATTACTGGGATCCGGTACTTTCACCAAGTGGGATGACGTTTTACAGTTCCGAGGTGATTCCCGAATGGCAGAATAACCTGTTTATCGGAGGGTTGAGTAGCAAACACATTGCCCGTATAGTCATCAGAGACAATAAAGTGACAGGTGAGGAACGATTGCTGGCAGATGAAGACCAGCGTTTTCGTGACGTAGCAGAAGGAAAAGACGGAGCTTTGTATGCTGTAACGGATGAAGGAAGACTTTACCGGATAGCTAAAAAGTAAAACCTATCTATTCGGAGGGATTTATAAGTAGAAAAGAGAGGCCGAAATACCGGATTCATAAGAAATGATGGCATGTATGTGATGGTTTTTAATGATGGTATACCGGTAGGGATACTCTTTTCTGCAGTAGATCACAAAAAACTGTCCTGTTCTATAAAACAGGGCAGTTTTTTATTTGGTGTATCTTCGAAAGAAAAGATTGCACGTAGCAGCTAATTCTTTACCTTTGCCTGCTCAAATTCCGAATAAACCATGTCATCCTATCCTAAAAAGTTGAGTTATAACCAGGGAATCATGTATGCCCTGGCGTGTTATGTCGTTTGGGGTCTTTTTCCTGTTTTCTGGAAAGCTATTACGGGTGTGCCGGCAGTAAATGTGCTGGCACATCGTATAGTATGGTCGTTTGTATTCCTGTTGATCTGGGTGTTACTTACCAACCGCAAGACATTTTTCAGTTA
>DALZBD010000240.1:0-6362 GCA_031977515.1 Bacteroides sp.
ATGAGAGTTCCGGTTTGCAGACAATGCAAAAACCGGAACTCTCTTTTTTTTATACCTGCTTATGCTCACAGGCCAATGCTTCTTCCCTCTTGCATAAAAAGAGTTTGTTTGTATGCCTCTTCCTCTCTCCCTCTCGCTCCTTGGTCTGATCTTTATTCTATATAGACATTACTATTCTTGCTGTGTCTGCTTCTCATTTTATACGGATGTCTATACTTATATCTACTTAAATACAGGCTATCTTATATCCTTACTTATATATATCCGTACTATGTATCTATACTTGCCTATATTTATCTATCCCTACCTATCTCGCTCTATCTCCTCCCTATTTCCATTTAGCTGTTATTATTATTATCTATCTCTTTCTTTTTTTTGTCTTTATCAGCCCCATCGGGGTTGTCTGTTTGTAGCCCTGTGCGGGAGCGCAGGGAATAATATCGATCCAATAGGATGCGCCCCATCGGGGTGCTATGTTGGAATGTCTATCATTTGGGTCATTCACTGCCTCCTCTATACTATAATCTTGTAAACTGTTAAACTCTAACGACCCGTTTTATTGTATGCAATGGATGTACATAGCACCCCTAAGGGGCGCAATTCATTCAACACTTTGTAAATCCCGCGTTCCGCACGGGGCTACAAACAGATAACCCCTACGGGGCTGGTACGTATAGACAATCACTGCGGAGCCGGGAACATACAATTCCGATGAAGATGTTATGCACAAATAGCTATGCGGCTAAAAAACAACCACCACTGTTTTTTAGTAAGTTCCTCAAAACCCTCTTCACTGTTCTTACAGAAATAGAAATTTATATAAAAAGTGATTTTGATGATAAAAGTTTTGGAAAATTAAAAACTTTATTTACTTTTGTGGTGTACTAATATACTAATACACTAAAATTCTCTTATATGATCACAGCAGAACATCTTACATTCTATTATGGAAGGTCTAAGAAACCGGTGCTAGACAATTTCTCTCTGGAATTGGGTAGTGGTATGGTATGCGGACTTCTTGGTAAGAACGGAGTGGGAAAGTCTACTCTTCTCTATTTGATGATGGGGCTTCTGACAGCCCGTAAAGGTAAAGTTAAGGTGGACGGTATTGATGTCCGAAAAAGACTTCCTGTTACTTTAAAAGAAACCTTTCTGGTACCTGAAGAATTTGATCTTCCTCCTATTTCATTGTTTCAGTTTGTAGAGTTGAACAGTCCTTTTTATCCCAACTTCAGTAAAGAGGATCTGGTGAGATATCTCCATTATTTTGAAATGGATTTTGATATCCATTTGAAAGCTCTCTCTATGGGACAAAAGAAAAAGGTCTTCATGAGTTTTGCTTTGGCTGCCAATACTTCTATCTTATTGATGGATGAGCCGACCAATGGGCTTGATATTCCTGCCAAAAGCCAGTTTCGCAAATTGATTGCTTCGGGAATGAATGAAGATCGTCTGATCCTGATTTCTTCACATCAGGTGAGAGACATTGATAAGATCCTGGATCATGTATTGATCATGGACAAGAATCGGCTGTTATTGGATGCTTCTGTGATAGATATTTGCGATAATCTTCTTTTTATGGAGAGTGAAGACCCCTCTCTGAAAGAAGAAGCTATTTATCATTCTCCTTCTGTTAAAGGTAACTATCTCCTTCTGGAAAATAATAGCCAACAGGATTCTGAGATAAATCTGGAGTTGCTTTTCAATGCCACTCTTGCGCATCCTGAAAGGATGGGGCGTTTGTTTAACTCTAAAAACGAAGTGCTATGAAAAGTTCATCTTTTACTTTTTCGCGTTTGATCCATCTTGGCCATAAAGATATTGTGGAAAACTGGAGAAAGTATCTGCCGTATGTGGGTACATTGTTTGGAATGTTTCTTATATTTTTTATCTGGAGAGGCTATTTTGTATATGGAAAATCTGATATGTCTGGTAGCACACAGGATGAGATGATCCCATTATGCATTAACTTTTTTATTGGAGCGTTATTTATTGGGGGGTGTATCAGTGCCTCTCTTACAATGTCGAATATGAGGCGTAAATCGGATCGCATTTCTATATTTACTCTGCCTGCCACTCCTCTTGAAAAGTATATCTATCGCTGGCTTATGTACACAGTGGTATTTTTGTTGGTGTTGATGATCTCTTTTAAGTTGGCCGATTACATCCGTGTATTGGTTTTTTCGTTGTGGTTTCCTTCTCTCCATATTACTCCTGCCTCTTTTGATAGTCTTTTTACTGTCTCCGGTCCGGGATATCATGTCTGCGATGAGATAACACAGGTATATAGTTTCTTTATTGGATATTTTTTCTTGCAATCCTGTATGGTGCTGGGAAGTACGATCTGGCCCAAAGGTACTTTCCCAAAAACATTCCTGGCTCTGCTTATCATCCTTACTGTTTTTGTGGGGTTGCTCTGGATTACGGTACAACTATTTAAACCGTCGGAAATGGTGACTCAGGGAGTAAACATAGATTTGGCCGAGGGTACCAACAGACATATATACTGGTATCTGGCTGTAGGGTTGACTCTTTTCAACTGGACCATGGGATATTACCGGTTTAAAGAGACTGATATATTATAAATACAGTGTGTATGAATTTTAAAGATAATCAGGCAATCTACCTGCAAATAGCAGATCGTATCTGTGACGAGATCCTGCTGGATAAATATCCGGAAGGTGAGCGCATACCTTCTGTGCGGGAATATGCTTCTTTAGTAGAAGTGAATGCCAATACAGTAATGCGTTCCTATGATCATTTGCAATCACAAGAGGTCATATACAATAAACGGGGCATTGGATATTTTGTCTCATCAGGAGCTGTTAAAAATATCCGCTCTGTGCGAAGAAAGATCTTTCTGAAGGAAGAATTGAATTATTTTTTTCGTCAGATGTATACACTGGGAATTTCTATAGAGGAAATAGAAGAAAAGTATAGAAAATATAATCATACGGATAAAAGTAAGTAGTTATGAAACGAACAACCTATATCATATTGGGAGTCATCTCTGCTATCATGTTGGCGCATCTGATCCTTGTTGTTGTAGTGATCAATTTGCATGCAGGGGGTATGGACTGTTTCTCCTTCACGGAGAAAACAGAAAATCAGTTTGCCGGGGTGAAGGCAATCAAAGTGGATATGAGTAAACCTGATGGAAAATATAATTTCGCAGCAAAAGTAAATGTATCTTCTGCCAGCGAAGAAGCAATATGTCGGTTTGAATATCCCGAAAAATTGGCTGATTACAGCCGTTTTGAAAATATAGCAGATACATTATATATCAAAGTAGATATAAATGCTTTTTTTGAAAGTCCGGGAACAGATACATCTGACGGGCGTATCTGTATGGAAGATCTGATCTTTGATCTGCAATTTGACGATAGTGTATCGGGACTCATTAGTGAATCTACAAATATTGAATGGCATTTTTCAGATGTCTCTATTCAGGAACTGCAAATAAAAACTGATCATAAAATAAAATTTGATTCCTGTGCAGTTGCTTTTTGCTCCTTTACTGGTCGGAAAATCGAGGCTACTCATACGAAAATAGAGGAAATGTATTTAGATCTGGGGAGTAATAGCAGGTTTGAATTGATGGGTGGAGAGATAGATAGGTTATTCTGTACAGGTGATAAAAAGAAGTCAATAAGAAATAAAGGGTTGATACATCAATTGAACTGGGCTCCTAAGGATAACGAATCCCAACTTAATATTGAATTGCATGCAAGTACTCAGATATTGTTGAGTGATAAATAAGAATGAAAGCGGGTTACAGAAGATAGTACCCGCTTTTTATTTACAGGTAGAGTCATGTGACAGATACGATTTGTTTTTTCAGATATTTTCTATTACATACCTTGTTCGAATAGCCTCTTCGAATTCTTGTGGGAGGGTATCTGAAAATAATACAGACATCGGAAGCATAGGAATGGTGCTTCCGTTACCATACCTATGAATTGCTTATTCCCTGATGAGGATTTCTTTGAATAGAAGGCTCGGATTTATTTATATGATCTATCTTCCTTTTCTAAAAAGGCGGAGGTGGGTAAGCTTTATAAAACAAAAAAGCATCCTGATGTAGAATGCTTTTTCTTAGTTGCGGAGGCCTGACTCGAACAGACGACCTTTGGGTTATGAGCCCAACGAGCTACCAACTGCTCCACTCCGCGATGTTTTGTGAGTGCAAAGGTAGTGCTTTCTGCACAAAAAACAAATTTTTATAGCGATAGTTTTCTGAAAATATCTTAATGATTTGCTAAGGTATTGGTCTATAGATGTATATGGATTGTATTTTCTTGCAGTAAAAAGGGGTGGATATATAATATTTCTTCTAAGTCTTGTCAGGAAAGAATAAAAGAATTACTTTTGCTCATATAATAAAAATGTGTGCAATTTAATATGGCTGTATCCAAGACGAGATCTAAACTGGTAGATGTGGCTCGGCAATTGTTTGCTAAGATGGGAGTAGAAAATACGACCATGAATGACATTGCTGTGGCTTCGAAGAAAGGCAGAAGGACTCTTTATACTTATTTCAAAAGTAAAGAGGATATTTACCTTGCGGTTGTAGAGTCTGAGTTGGATATTTTGTCGGACCTGATGAAAAGGGTGGTGACAAAGAATATTTCTCCGGATGAGAAGATCATAGAGATGGTCTACACGCGTCTGGATGCGGTCAAAGAGGTTGTTTATCGGAACGGAACTTTACGTGCCAACTTCTTTCGGGACATCTGGCGTGTAGAAAAAGTAAGAAAAAAGTTTGATGCCAAAGAGATTGAACTTTTCCGTGAGATACTCAGAGAGGGTGTCGAGAAAGGAGTCTTTGTGATTGATGATATTGACATGACAGCTGCTCTGATGCACTATTGTGTGAAGGGGATCGAAGTTCCTTATATACGTGGTCGGGTAGGCCCTCACCTGGATGTGGAAACCCGTAAACAATACGTTGCCAACATTATCTTCGGAGCTTTACGAAAGAGAGAGCAATAAAACAATACATAAACGAATTTGATTATTATGGGATTATTAGACGGAAAGACCGCTATTGTCACAGGTGCCGCGCGTGGTATCGGTAAATCGATCGCTTTGAAATTTGCTGCGGAAGGTGCGAATATTGCATTCACCGATCTGGTTATGGATGAAAACGCCGAAAAAACGACAGCTGAGATCGAAGCTATGGGTGTAAAGGTAAAAGGGTATGCCTCCAATGCGGCAGACTTTGAAGATACAGCCCGTGTGGTAGCGGAAATACATAAAGATTTTGGCCGTGTGGATATTCTGGTAAATAATGCCGGTATTACGCGTGACGGACTGATGATGCGCATGACCGAGCAGCAGTGGGATATGGTCATCAATGTAAACCTCAAATCCGCCTTCAATTTTATCCATGCCTGTACACCTGTGATGATGCGCCAGAAGTCGGGAAGCATTATCAATATGGCTTCTGTAGTAGGTGTTTCCGGAAATGCCGGACAGTGCAACTACTCTGCTTCCAAAGCAGGTATGATCGGATTGGCAAAATCTATCGCTAAAGAACTTGGCTCTCGCGGAGTGCGTGCCAATGCGATTGCTCCGGGATTCATCATTACAGATATGACAGACCAGCTTTCCGAAGAGGTGAAGAAAGAGTGGGCCAAGACCATTCCTTTGCGTCGCGGCGGTACGCCGGAAGATGTGGCCAATGTGGCGACTTTCCTGGCCTCTGATCTCTCTTCTTATGTGACAGGTCAGGTGATCTGTTGCTGCGGTGGTATGAATATGTAAGAGGTGTATGACTGTTATCTACGAAGACAATCATATTATCATTGTTAACAAAGCCAGTTCCGAGATCGTCCAGGGCGATAAGACCGGTGACGTACCTTTATCGGAGACTGTCAAGCAATATCTGAAAGACAAATACGGGAAGCCCGGAAATGTCTTCTTAGGGGTCACTCACCGGCTGGACCGTCCGGTGAGTGGCCTTGTTGTTTTTGCCAAGACCAGCAAAGCGCTGACACGGCTCAATGAGATGTTTCGCAACAAAGAGGTGGAGAAAACCTACTGGGCCATTGTGAAGAAGCAGCCGCAGCCTTCGCAGGCACAGCTTACACACTACATGGTCAAGAATGAAAAGCAGAACAAGAGCTATGCGTACGAAAAGGAGGTGCCGCATTCCAAGAAAGCGATTCTTACTTACAAGGTGATCGGACATTCCGACAATTTTCATTTGCTGGAGGTGGATCTGCAGACCGGGCGTCATCATCAGATCCGTTGTCAGTTGGCAAAGATCGGCTCTCCGATCAAAGGTGATCTGAAATATGGGTATCCCCGTTCCAATCCCGATGGCAGTATATGCTTACATGCCCGTCACATCCGTTTTA
>DALZBD010000241.1:0-6324 GCA_031977515.1 Bacteroides sp.
AATAAAGCACTTACAAAAAGTAAGTGCTTTTGTTTTATATATAAATTCTCCGCCGAGTCCATGAAAAAAAGTATATATTTCTCTCTGCTGGGTTTCCTGCTTTGCTGCTTTTCCTGTCAGGAACAAGTCAGGAAAGAAACGGACCCTACCGAAAGTAAACCTCTTTTGCTGGAAAAGCAAACGTTACCCACACCTCCACTCACCAAAAGCCCCACCGCCCTCTACCTGGATTCTCTGGGACTGGTGGATGTGACCGATCTGGACAGTACGATTGTGGTGAGCCTGATGTACGCTACCGCGGACAATTTTGTCGGAGAGGTTTTGTATGAAGACCTTACCGAAGCCTATCTGCAACCGGAGGCTGCCCATGCACTGGTACGCGCCCAACAAGCCCTGCGGCGTATACACCCCGGTTATAGCCTCATTGTATACGATGCCGTACGCCCCGTATCTGTGCAACAGAAAATGTGGGACGTAGTCAAAGGGACTCCCAAGAACATTTACGTGTCCAACCCCGCACGCGGAGGAGGGCTGCACAATTACGGCGTAGCGGTAGATATCAGTATTGTAGATTCGCTGGGGCAACCGCTGCCTATGGGAACCGAAGTAGACCACCTGGGGCCGGAGGCACATGTCAACACCGAAGATCAGCTGGTACGTAACGGTAACATTACGCCACAGCAACGTGAGAATCGCCAACTGCTTCGTCGCGTCATGAAGGAAGGAGGATATACGGTACTTCCCACCGAATGGTGGCACTTCAATCTGTACTCCCGCACCGAAGCCAGCAAAAGATATCCCATTATCCCATAGAGACTACCTATGAAACTCTCTGATACCACCCTGCAATTTATACACAAACACCAGGAGGAAGACATCCGGGCTCTGGCATTACAAGGGAAAAAATATCCGGAAGTAGACCTTGCGGTCGCATTGAGTCAGATCAGCGGTCGGCAGACGGCTAAATATAAGATCCCAACCTGGTATGCCACGGAAGGGATCTGGTATCCCCGCCATCTGTCTCTCGAACAATGCTCCTCCGAGACCACGGCCTCTTACAAAGCCTCTGTATGCCAGGGAAAATCGCTGGTCGATCTGACAGGTGGCTTCGGCATCGACTGCGCTTTCCTGGCAACCCGTTTCCGGGAAGCAGAATATGTGGAGCAGCAGGAAGAACTTTGTGCGATTGCCACACACAACTTTCCTCTGTTGGGTCTGCAACACATCCATATCCACCACAAGGATGCTGTTGAGTTTCTGAAAGAGATGAAGCCTGTAGACTGGATCTACCTGGACCCGGCACGCCGGGATACGGCAGGCAGCAAAACGGTTCATCTATCGGACTGCACCCCGGATATCACGCAAATATCTTCACTTTTGCTGGAGAAAGCGGACCGGGTAATGATCAAACTCTCTCCCATGCTCGATATTACACAGGCACTGAAGCAGGTACCAGGTGTATCAGAAGTACATATTATCTCGGTAAAGAACGAATGCAAAGAACTGCTTCTTATCCTCTCCGGGAAGCAGATGCACAGTCCTTTGATAACATGTGTTCATCTGGGCTACACGCATGATTCTTCATTCTGTTTTCTCCGGGAAGAAGAAGCCGCTGCCGTATGTGAGTATGTGACCGAACCCGGCAGATACCTATACGAGCCCAACACTTCCATCCTCAAGGCAGGTGCCTTTTCCCTGCCCGCACAAAAATACAACCTGAAAAAGCTCCATCCACACAGCCACCTGTATACCTCCGACGAATGGTGCGGGGAATTTCCCGGAAGAAGGTTCGAAGTAGAAGGAAATTGCTCTTTCCATAAAAAAGAGTGGACACACCTGATGAATGGCAACAGGAAAGCAAATATTACCGTCCGCAATTTCCCTCTCACCGTTGCAGAGATACGTAAACGCATGAAAGTACAGGAGGGAGGAGATATCTATTTGTTTGCAACCACCCTCACCGACGGGAAAAAGGTGCTGATCCGCTGCCGGAAAGCAGAATGACAGACCGTATTTATCTCATAAGTGAATCCATCCACTTGTAGAGACGCAATACCTTGCGTCTCAAATACCCTATATCC
Source organism: Bacteroides sp. (assembly GCA_031977515.1). Classification (GTDB taxonomy): domain Bacteria; phylum Bacteroidota; class Bacteroidia; order Bacteroidales; family Bacteroidaceae; genus Bacteroides. The sequence continues at coordinate 2,082 of DALZBD010000241.1, forward strand.
CACTACATATCAACCAACCTGCGCATGAAACACGACAATGTCTTTTTTCCCTGAAAGGAAATATGCCGGATAGGAGACGCAAAGTATTGCGTCTCTACAAGCGTATCAAAACCGTAAGATCATTTTCCCGGCACAGAAGGCCTGCCTTTCACCGGAGGCATCGTCCGTTCATCCCCATTGCGGGTAACCACATAGTAAGGCGACATGAGTTTGAGCCCGTCTCTGGCAAAGATATCCTGAATATTCTGATGGAGCTCAGAGTAAGAGATCAAGGATCGCGTCCCGGATCTGCGCATGTGCGTTCGCCACGCGCAGAAAAGACAACAACAAAGCGCATAGATATTTGTTATTCATCCCAATAGAGTTTTATCTGCATTTATTTCCATTTGCAGGTAATATTAACGACATCAAACCTGATCATTCTCTTTTTTTGTTATAACTTTACGCCTCAAAAAAATCTTTTTGACCTGACTTTATGAATATACTTTTATTGCTTGGAGGCCTGGTCCTCATTCTGGTAGGAGCCAACGGACTGACCGATGGAGCCGCATCTATAGCCACCCGTTTCCGCATTCCTCAGATCGTGATCGGACTGACGATCGTTGCCTTCGGGACCTCTGCTCCCGAATTGACAGTGAGTGTATCTTCTGCTCTCAAAGGAAGTGCCGATATGGCCGTGGGAAATGTAGTGGGGAGCAATCTTTTCAATACCTTGCTGATTGTCGGGTTCACAGCACTCTTTGCACCTATTGCCATCAACCGGAACACACTGAACAAAGAGATTCCATTGGGTATACTTTCAGCAGTTGTACTCTTTGTATGTGTCAACGACATCCTGCTCAACGGAGACTCAGAGAATGTGATCAGCAGGACCGACGGGTTGATCTTACTTTGTTTCTTCGCTATTTTTATGGCTTATACCTTTGCCATTGCCAGTGGCAACATTGAAAGCAGCCAGGAACAGGAAATAAAAACCCTGCCTGTATGGCGTTCTTTAGTGTATATCGCAGGAGGACTTGCGGGACTTGTACTCGGTGGACAATGGTTTGTAGACGGAGCGAGTGGCATCGCACGCAACCTGGGAGTAAGCGAATCGGTCATAGGACTCACTCTGGTAGCGGGGGGAACTTCACTGCCCGAACTGGCGACTTCCGTAGTAGCTGCATTAAAGAAAAACTCAGAAATCGCGATCGGAAATGTGATCGGTAGCAATCTATTCAATATTTTCCTTGTCCTGGGTTGCAGTGCCACGATCACCCCCTTACACATCCAGGGTATTACCAATTTTGATACACTCTCTCTACTTGCAGCCTGTATCCTGCTTTGGGTATTCGGAATGTTCTTTGCCAAACGCACCATTACCCGTACAGAAGGGGGGATCCTTATCGCCTGTTATGTGGCTTATATCACCTATCTGATCTATCAGATCTAAAAGACAATCGGGCCGTCTTTCAAAATATTTATCCTGACTAAATGAAGGGTCGGCCATCTTCGCCTGCACACAAAAAGAGCCTAACCTCTTTTTACTGTCGGCAGATATAACTAACTGAGCATGAAAGTTTTTATCCCGATTAAATGGTGATTTGAAGATTATAATGTATATTTGCATCTAAATATAAACAGAGGATATGTCCGTTAGCATTCAGAAAGTCAACACCACAGGAGAATTAAAAAAATTTATACGATTCAACTACAACTTATACAAGGACAACCCTTACTCCGTACCTGATCTGTACGACGATATGCTGGCTACTTTCAATAGAAAGAGAAATGCCGCATTTGAGTTTTGTGAGGCCGACTATTTCCTGGCCTACCGGGATGGAAAGCTGGTTGGGCGGGTAGCAGCCATTATCAATCACAAGGCCAACGAGGTCTGGAACAAAAAAGATGTAAGGTTTGGCTGGATCGACTTTATAGATGATCCGGAGGTCTCAGAAGCATTGCTGAAAACTGTAGAAGAATGGGGACGCTCCAGAGGCATGACCCACATCCAGGGGCCACTCGGATTTACCGATCTCGACGCGGAAGGAATGCTGATTGAGGGCTTCGACCAACTGAGTACCATGGCTACCATCTACAATCATCCTTACTATCCCCGGCACATGGAAAAACTGGGATACGAAAAAGATGCGGATTGGGTAGAGTTCAAGATCTATATCCCGGAAGATATTCCGGACAAGCACAGACGGATCTCGGAGCTGGTACAGAAAAAATACAACCTGAAAATAAAGAAATACAGTTCGGCAAAAAAGATTGCCAAAGACTATGGTCAGGCCATCTTCAACCTGGTAAATGAAGCCTATCAGCCTCTGTATGGGTATTCTCCTCTTTCACAAAGGCAGATCAACCAGTACGTGAAAACATACCTGCCCATTCTGGACCTGCGTATGGTGACACTCATTACCAACGAAGAAGACCAATTGGTAGGAGTAGGTGTATCCATGCCATCCCTCTCTGTGGCACTTCAGAAGGCCAAAGGTAGATTGCTGCCTTTCGGATGGTATTACCTGCTGAAAGCATTGTTTATGAAAAGGCGTGCCAAATTCCTCGACCTGCTGCTGGTAGCAGTAAAGCCGGAATACCAGAACAAAGGGGTGAATGCGTTGCTGTTTTCGGATCTCATTCCGATCTATAAGGAACTGGGGTTTGTATACGCCGAAAGCAATCCGGAACTGGAAATGAACGGCAAGGTACAGGCACAATGGGAGTATTTCAAGACTGAACAGCATAAGCGCAGACGCGCATTTGTTAAAAAGATTGATTGATAAAAAAGACATGGAAGAAAACAAAGAGTTACATACGGCGGAAACGGTGAAATATACCGAAGACAACATCCGCCACCTGAGCGATATGGAACACGTACGCACCCGTCCCGGTATGTATATCGGTAAATTGGGCGATGGGGCGCACATAGAAGACGGTATCTACGTATTGCTCAAAGAGGTACTGGACAACAGTATCGACGAATTCAAGATGCAATCGGGAAAGAAGATCGAGATACGTATCGAAGAAAACCTGCGCGTGAGTGTACGTGACTACGGCCGGGGCATCCCGCAAGGGAAAATGATCGAAGCCGTCAGCGTGCTCAATACAGGAGGAAAGTACGACAGCAAGGCCTTCAAAAAGAGCGTCGGACTCAATGGGGTCGGCGTGAAAGCTGTGAATGCATTGAGCTCCCGGTTTGAGGTACGCAGCTACCGCGACGGAAAAGTATGCATGGCTCAGTTCGAAAAAGGAGACCTGATCAACAAGAAACTCACCAAAACCGATGAAGAGAACGGAACGTATATTTTCTTTGAGCCAGACAATACCCTGTTTGAGAATTACAGCTTCCGCTCGGAGTTTGTGGAGACCATGCTGCGCAACTATACCTACCTCAATACAGGACTGGCCATCATCTACAACGGACAGCGTATCCTTTCCCGGAACGGGCTGGTGGATCTGCTCAACGACAACATGACCGCCACAGGACTCTATCCGATCATACACCTGAAAGCAGAAGACATTGAGATCGCTTTCACACATACCGGACAGTATGGGGAAGAATATTACTCCTTTGTCAACGGTCAGCATACCACCCAGGGAGGTACGCACCAGAGTGCTTTCAAAGAGCACATCGCACGTACGATCAAAGAGTTCTACAACAAAAATCAGGACTATACGGACATCCGCAACGGACTGGTGGCTGCTATTGCCATCAACGTGGAAGAACCGATGTTCGAAAGCCAGACCAAGATCAAGCTGGGCTCTACCAATATGGCGCCGGGAGGTATATCGGTGAATAAATACGTCGGCGACTTTGTGAAACAGGAGGTAGACAACTTCCTGCACAAACATGCGGATGTGGCAGAGGCGATGCTTCAGAAGATCCAGGAATCGGAAAAGGAACGCAAAGCCATTGCGGGAGTAGCGAAATTGGCCCGTGAGCGAGCCAAGAAGGCAAATCTGCACAACCGTAAACTGCGCGACTGCCGCGTTCACCTCAACGATGCCAAAGGAAAGAATCAGGAAGACTCCTGTATCTTCATCACCGAGGGAGACTCGGCAAGTGGTTCTATCACCAAAAGCAGAGACGTAAATACACAGGCGGTATTCAGTCTGCGCGGAAAGCCTCTCAACACGTATGGGCTGACAAAGAAAATCGTATATGAGAACGAAGAGTTCAACCTGTTGCAGGCTGCCCTGAATATCGAAGACGGTATCGAAGGACTGAGATACAACAAGATCATTGTGGCTACCGATG
>DALZBD010000242.1:0-6317 GCA_031977515.1 Bacteroides sp.
CGATCTGGCTGTAGACCGGTAAACCGGCATTCAGTGTCGCCCGGTTCTCTTCCATCACCCCTTCCAGATCTTCCTGTTTGAGACCATTGGCAAACGCATCGTCAAAATCCGGATATACCAGACCTACCAGCTTGCCATTTTGCTGTACGATGATGCTTTCGGATACATAAGGCAGGTTGTTCAGCTTATCCTCGATCTCCTCCGGATATATATTCTGTCCGCTGGGGCCCAGCAGCAGATTCTTACTGCGACCACGGATCGTCACGTTGCCCTCGGCATCCATCACTGCCAGGTCGCCTGTGTGAAGCCAACCCTCTTTATCGAGCACTTCAGCGGTAGCTTCTTCGTTTTTGTAATACCCCAGCATCACATTCGGACCCCGGCATACAATCTCGCCCACCACATTTTCCGGATCGGGAGAGAGTACTTTCACCTCCATGCGGGGAGCAGCTTTTCCACAGGACCCTGCTTTGAATCTTTTCCAGTCTTCGTAGGTGATGATCGGGCCACATTCGGTCATTCCATATCCTACCGTATAGGGGAATTCGATCATCTGCAGGAATTGTTCTACCTCCTGGTTGAAGGCGGCACCTCCGATGATCACCTCTACAAAGTTGCCTCCGAAGGCCTGTATCATCTGTTCACGCACTTTGTCTTTGATCTTATCATTGATCACCGGTACTTTCATCAGGAGTTTCATGGCCGGAGTCTCCAGTTTGGGCAGGATACTCTTCTTGATGATCTTTTCGATGATCAGTGGTACAGCCACAATGAGGTTGGGTTTTACTTCCGAGAATGCTTCGAAGATGATCTTCGGACTTGGCATACGGGTCAGGAAGTAGATCTGACAGCCGACAGCAAATTCGTAGAGGAATTCAAACGCCAGTCCGTACATGTGCGCCATGGGCAGCATAGATACGATCTTATCCCCTGCTTTGAGGTCGAGTACTTCGAATGCAAATTTTGTGTTCGACCAGAGGCTGCGATAAGGGAGCATGACCCCTTTCGAATAGCTGGTGGTTCCGGAAGTATAGTTGATAGCCGCCAGTTCGTCCGGCTGATCTTTGTGGTAGTTGATATGTTCTTTGCGGAAATTCCTGGGGAATTTCTTTCCGAACATTTCATTGAGGTGTTCACGGGCATAGGTAAGCTTTTCACTGCGTGAGACCAGAAGAGTGAAATCTGTCATCAGCAATATCCCTTCGAGAAGTGGCATGGCTGTTTCGTCCAGGTTTTCCCATACCACATCGCCTACAAACAGAAGTTTGGCTTCCGAGTGGTTGACGATGTTGTGTACGTTGTCTGCCTTGAATTCGTGAAGGATCGGTACGATCACGGCACCATACGTAAGGGTCGCCATAAAAGTGACTCCCCAGTGTGAACTGTTGCGTCCGCAGACAGCGATCTTATCTCCTTTTTTGATACCGCTTTCTTCAAAAATGATATGAAGTTTCTCAATTTTGCGTGCTACATCTTTATATTGGAGGGTAGCCCCTTTGTAGTCTGTCAGTGAAGGAAGATCCCAGTTTTCTTTTATGCTGGACTCTACATAAGCAATAAAACTCTGTTCCATTGTGTTGCACATTTGATGTAAATTTGTGCAAATATAGCTTATTCTTTATATTATGCAAACAAATAAAACGGAAAATGTCTTTTGAGTTTTCCGGTTATCCTTCCAGATACCAGCTGTACAATCTGTTTACTCCTTCGTCTATGCGGATACGGTGATGCCAGCCCAGGGAATGTAAACGGCTGACGTCCGTAAGCTTACGCGGAGTCCCGTCCGGCTTTTCCGGATCAAAGGTCACTTCTCCCTGATAGCCGATGGTTTCCGCGATCAGGGCAGCCAGATCACGGATAGATATTTCTTCTCCGGTGCCGATATTGATGTGGCAATTGCGAACTTCGGAACAGTTTCCTTTCAGGTCTGTGAAATTGACTTTATCCATTATATACACACAGGCATCTGCCATCTCTTCGCTCCAGAGAAATTCCCGTAACGGATTTCCGGTGCCCCAGAGGGTGACCTTCTTTTCGCTGATCCCGTATGTTTCCAACAGGGTTACAATCTCATCCCAGGATGCATTTCCGTCTATGCCCTCTACCGGGCGGCGTTGCAGGTCTCTGCGTATCGCCTGCCGGTCACCGGTCTTCAGGTGATGTGCCAGGTGTATCTTGCGTATCATGGCCGGTAGTACGTGGCTGCGTTCGAGATCGAAATTGTCATGGGGACCATACAGGTTGGTAGGCATGACCGCCAGAAAGTTGGTCCCATATTGCAGATTGAAACTCTCGCAGAGTTTCAGTCCGGCAATTTTCGCTATCGCATACGGTTCGTTGGTGTATTCGAGAGGAGAGGTCAGCAGTGCCTCTTCCGGAATAGGTTGCGGTGCGCGGCGGGGATATACACAGGTACTTCCCAGAAACAGCAGTTTTTTCACTCCGTGCCGGTAGCTCTCTCCGATGACGTTTTGCTGGATCTGCAGGTTGTTGTATATGAAGTCTGCCCGGTAGGTGTTGTTGGCAAGGATACCTCCCACGTAAGCAGCAGCCAGAAAGACATATTCGGGCTTTTCTTCTTCAAAGAACTGGCGCACAGCCACCGGATCGAGCAGATCCAGTTCTGCATGGGTACGTCCGATAAGGTGGGTATAGCCTTGTTGCGTGAGCGAATTCCAGAGTGCCGACCCTACCAGTCCGCGATGGCCGGCTATGTAGATTTTTGAATCCTTATTCATTTCTTCGGTTGTTGGGCATGCAGCTTGCATACGTACTTCAGATCATGTTGTACCATCAGCCTGACCAGTTGCTCAAAAGAGGTCTGACGTGGATCCCATCCCAATAGCGTGCGTGCTTTGGTGGGGTCACCGAGCAACTGCTCTACTTCTGCCGGCCGGAAGTATTTGGGATCTACCTCTACTAATACTTTATGAGTAGCCCGGTCGATCCCTTTTTCATTTACTCCCTCTCCCTGCCATTCCAGTTCGATGCCTGCTTCCCGGAAAGCCAGAGTTGCAAATTCCCTCACCGTATGGTACTCTCCCGTAGCGATTACAAAATCTTCCGGCTGAGGATGTTGCAGCATGAGCCACATACATTCTACATAGTCTCTGGCATATCCCCAATCGCGGCGGGCATCCATATTGCCCAGATACAACTTATCCTGCAAGCCCTGGGCGATGCGGGCAGCAGCCAACGTGATCTTACGGGTCACAAAGGTCTCTCCGCGACGTTCGCTCTCGTGGTTGAAGAGAATACCGTTGACAGCAAACATACCGTAGCTTTCCCGGTAGTTCTTTGTGATCCAGAAGCCATATTGTTTGGCCACTCCATAGGGAGACCGGGGGTAGAAAGGAGTGGTTTCACTCTGTGGTATCTCCTGTACCTGTCCGTACAATTCGGACGTAGAGGCCTGGTAGATGCGGGTTTTCTTCTCCATCCCCAGAATACGCACGGCTTCCAGAATACGGAGTGTACCTATACCATCGGTTTCCGCAGTATATTCGGGTACTTCAAAAGATACTTTTACATGGCTCTGGGCAGCGAGGTTGTATATTTCATCGGGTTGTACCTGCTGGATGATACGGATCAGGGAACTGCTGTCTGTCATATCGCCGTAATGCAGGTTGATCTGGCGTTTCTGTTTCATGTCACGTACCCACTCATCGAAATAAAGATGTTCGATGCGTGAAGTGTTGAACGAAGAAGAACGACGCAGGATACCGTGTACTTCGTATTTTTTGTCCAATAGAAACTCTGCCAGAAACGATCCGTCCTGTCCGGTAATGCCGGTAATAAGGGCTACTTTCATAGATATATCGGGTGTTTCGCGGAATACTTTCAGAGCGTATATGATACTTCCCTGTGAAGCTTCCGTGGATTTTGCAGATGCAATATTCGATATTTTTAGGGAGATATACAAACATTTCCGGGCTTTCCCTGCGGAAACTTTCATGGGCTCGTGCCGGAAAAGTCTTTTCCTGCCTGTTGTGTCGGAATAATCCTGACAGCATTCATAAACATTGTCTATGTCTGGGGTGTTTTTTCAATGCATAAATAAAAAAGAACAAGTAGTATGAAGAATGGAATCATGATCCAGTATTTTGAGTGGAATCTTCCAGATGACGGAAAGTTATGGAAAAAGCTAAAAGAGGATGCCGAACATCTGCATGAGATCGGGGTGATTTCTGTATGGATCCCTCCTGCCTGTAAAGCGACAGGGACCAACGACCCGGGATACGGGATCTATGACCTGTATGACCTGGGAGAGTTTGACCAAAAGAATGCGGTACGTACCAAATACGGAACGAAACAGGAACTGCAGGATGCTATTCAGGAACTACACAAACACCAGATCAGTGTGTATCTGGATACGGTGATGAACCACAAAGCGGGTGCCGATTATACCGAGAAATTCATGGCACGTGAAGTGGACCCCAACGACCGCAGCAAGACGGTCAGTGATGCGTATGAGATCGAAGGCTGGACCGGGTTCAATTTCCCGGGCCGGAAAGATCAGTATTCCGACTTCAAATGGCACTGGTATCATTTTTCCGGTACCGATTTCAACAATGCCAACGGCAAGAAAGCGATCTATCAGATCATGGGCGATGGCAAGTCGTGGAGTGACGGAGTAGACAGCGAAAATGGCAACTACGACTATCTCATGTTTGCCGATATCGACTTTGATCATCCCGAGGTGATCAAAGAGATGATCAAATGGGGTATATGGGTGTCTAAGGAACTCAATCTGAACGGTATGCGCCTGGATGCGATCAAGCACATCAACGATAGCTTTATAGAGCGTTTTCTTTCGGGTGTACGTGAAGTGATGGGGAAAGAATTCTATGCAGTGGGTGAGTATTGGAAACAGGACATCGGTGCATTGAATGAATACCTGGCTCATGTGAAATACGAAGTGAACCTGTTTGATGTACCTTTGCATTACAATATGTATCAGGCTTCCAAACAGGGACGCAGTTACGACCTTACCAAATTGTTTGATGATACGCTGGTGAGCCAGCATCCCGATCTGGCGGTGACTTTTGTGGACAATCACGACTCGCAATGGGGAAGTTCCTTGCAATCGCAGGTGGAAGATTGGTTCAAGCCGCTGGCCTACGGGCTCATTCTGCTGATGGAAAAAGGATATCCCTGTATTTTTTATGGAGATTATTACGGAGTGGGAGGTAAAGAATCCATGCATCGCGGATTGATCGATACACTGTTGCAGGCCCGTATCAAATATGCTTTTGGCGAACAGCGCAACTATTTTGATCATGCCAATACATCCGGCTTTGTACGTACCGGTGATAAATTTCATCCCGACTCGGGAGTGGCAGTGCTGATCTCTAATGGAGAGGATGGAGAAAAAAACATGAATGTGGGAGAAGCGCACAAAGGAGAAGTCTGGCACGAGATCACCGGCAGCATGACGGATGTGGTGGCCATTGATGACCAGGGAAACGGGAATTTCAAGGTGCATGGCGGCAAACTGGCGGTGTGGGTCAGGAAGACGGATGGATGATCAGTCCTGTAGGGTTTGTATGTTTGTAGCCCCGTGCGAATCGCAAGATCGACGAAGTCAAAGCGCGGGGAAACCATACATTCCAAACAGATGCGCCCCATAGGGGTGCTATGTTGGAAAGGGTTTATTTTCCTGATGAAACATTATATTGTGATATGCTATAAACACATACGATCTTCTCTTACTATGTGATGTTTTTGAGACATAGCACCCCGATAGGGCGCAATTCATTTGCATCATTTGAAACCCCGCGCTTCCGAGACTGTGTGAAAACTAAAACTGGAAACGGAAAAAGTTACGGATTGTAAGCGACTGTTTCTGCCTCCCCAAGCCCGAAGGTCTTGAATATGAACCAACGGTCGACGCAGTCAATAAACCCCAGTGAAGTGAAGCGGAGCGAGCGACTGGGGGTAACAAGTGGCTTTTTATTTTCAACCCCAAAGCGGCTACCGTTTATACATAACTATGTATTTGAACAATGTCAACTATTTAGTTTCTTCGTCACTTTAGCTGAGTTGTAAGTGCATTTGTCCATTTTTACTATGTATCTGTAGCCCTGAAGGGGCGTTAGAGCCTAGCCCAGGGTAAGTGCAGTGCAACCGTAGCGGTAGCGAAGGTGAAACACACGCCACCCTGGGTGTACGTAGTATATATACCAGTTAGTGCTGAAAGTACGACACAGATTATATGCGCCACTTTGTGTCGTACTTTCAGCACTAACTTTTCTCAATCTTATTTAAACCCAGGGTGGCATTCACTCCGATTCTCTACGTTCACTTACCCTGGGCTA
>DALZBD010000243.1:0-6310 GCA_031977515.1 Bacteroides sp.
GCTACTGCCGATGCCTGTATTGTGGAGGGTGCCATGGGGATGTACGATGGCTTCCTGCGCGATCAGGGTTCCACGGCCCATGTGGCTCGTTTGCTCGATTTGCCGGTGGTGCTGGTAATCAACGCACATAATATGGCCTATTCGGTAGCACCCGTACTACACGGCTATCTTCATTTCGATAAAGAAGTACATATTGCCGGAGTGATCTTTAATAAGGTCAATTCCCAACGTCACAAACAAATGTTGCTGGACGCCTGTCAGGACGTAGGAGTGGAGTGTTTTGGTTGTATTCCGTACAGTGAAGATCTCGCTTTTGAATATCGGAAGACAGGGCTCAACTACAGCCAGCGCAACGGTGACTTTATGCGTTACAAAAAGCGGTTGATGCGCACTGTCAGTGAGAATATACGGGTAGACCGTATACTGGAGACCACACAGGTTGTGCAGAAACAAGCCGGCGACCGGGAAAGATTGCACCTCAAACACCACTCCCGCAAAATGAATATTGCTGTGGCTCTGGGAGAGGAATCCTTCTCTTTCGTATTTACCGAACACCTGAAGAAACTCAAAGCTATGGGTACGGTGAAGTACTTCTTGCCGGAAACCAGCACTTCTTTGCCTTTCGATAAGGTGGATCTGCTCTATCTGCCGGGAGGATATCCCGACAACAATTGCTTCACCCTGGAAAATAATGTGAGGATGCGTCGCGCCATCGCGGAATATATAGAAGCAGGAGGGAAGACCCTGGCCGAATGTGGCGGGATGATCTACCTGTCAAAAGCTATTCTTACGGGACAGGGAAGTTATGAAATGGCAGGTGTATTGCCACATATCATCTCGGCTCGTGAGCAGGATAAGAAACTCACTATAGGTTATCGGCAGTTTGACTACAACGGGATGCATATCCGTGGTCATGAATATCACTATACGCAGGTATTGCCACAGAAAGAGCCTCTGCCTTCGGTGGCACAGATGTCCAATTCGCACGGTGAACCTGTTCCCACACCGATCTATCGCTACAAGAACCTGATTGCCAGCTATGCGCACCTCTACTGGGGCGAACTGGATATTATGGATCTCTGGAAATGACAGGAGTTGATTTTGTGGGACTGATAAGATTTTTTTGTAAGTAAGGCTATCCGGCTGTAATATAATAGAGAAGACTGCTTCTTTCTGTTGGAAGATAGAAAGGTAGCAGTCTTTTTTTATGCAGTAATTTTATTCTGAGTATAAGGAAGATGAAGGAGGATGTGTCAAAAGTGCATTTATATCCCCGGAGGGGATTCATCAATAGCCGAGTGGTTAAGCGGAGCGTACCCTGGGACTACATGAGACCTGACAGGTTAACCTTGAAAAGGTTACATATAGGCTTTTGATACATCCTCATTAGCTGGAGCAAACACCTGGTCGTTCTGGTACGTCGTAAAAAGAGACAAGAACGGCAGTTCTATATTCTTGCAACAAAGAAATTCGATTGTATAAAAATGGATATGTATTCAAATAATTTAATCTGCTAAAAGATTCTTATAGCAACTTTCTCATAAATAATAACTGATTTAGACCAACTTTTGTTTTTGATATACAATCTATCTGTAGCCCTGAAAGGGTGTCAGAGGTTAGCCCAGGGTAAGTGAGCGTAGGGCACCGAAGCGAATGCCACCCTGGGTTTAAATGATGTGTAAAGGAGTTAGTGCCGTAGGTACGACACAAAGAAAATCTGCATCTTTCTTATTGAATCTGCAATCTCTTATTGTTAATTGCAAAATATTTCTATATTTGGAAAATATAACCCTTTAACCTTTAAAACTATGGCACAATCACTTTCACAAATTTATATTCATATTGTTTTTCACACTAAAAATTCTCATGTATATATTCCTTCTTATCTCAGAGATAGATTTTACTCTTACATAACTGGTATTATACGAAAAAAAGGATCTATTCCATTGGAGGTTGGAGATATGTTTGATCATATCCATATTCTTTGCAGTTTATCAAAAAATACAACTGTTTCAGAACTTGTACAGTTTATTAAACAGGGAAGTAGCCGATGGATCAAATACCAACATTCAGATCTTCATATATTTGAATGGCAAGCAGGATATGGTGTATTTTCAGTTAGTCCTTCTTTACTATACAAGACAAAAATGTATATAATAAATCAGGAAGAGCATCACAAAAAGGTAGATACCAAAGAAGAATATATATTATTTCTCAAAGAATACGGAATTAGTTATTCGGAAGAATATTTATGGGAAAAAGAGAAATAATACATTCTTCATGCCTTGATTTGTGTCGTACTTACAGTACTAACTGGTTTCTGTCTCATTTAAACCCAGGGTGGCATTCGCTCCGTTACTCTTCGCTCATTTACCCTGGGCTAACCTCTGACACCCTTTCAGGGCTACAGATAGATCGTCTGTATATTCCTGCATATAACTTCAATCAGGATTACTTAATGGGAAATTCAGATTTGAGAAATGTCTGTATGAGAATCACTACCTGAAAAGAATAAATATTCCGGGAGAATAATAGAAACATATTATATGATCTGGTAAATTAGATTTTTAGTCGTTTGTAATGGGTGAGTAATTCTTTCAAGTGCAGAAATAATAAGTTTTACATCCTCTTTTCTATCAAAAACTAACGCAGACAAGCTCAGTGCATTTGTGAAGTGATCTCCATCTCCCTTTCAATACTGTTTTCCGGAATTTCTTCTTTTATCAGACTACTCTGCAACTTATCCCGCCACACCCATACTGCCAGCAGAAAAAAGACTCCCGCCTGTATCCACATGGCGAAATACTGTTCACGCACATCGGCCAGTGTGGCACCCATGGAGTTGAGCTGTACGAACGCCAGTGTACCGCTGCTGGCAGGCAGTATGTAATGCACCGCGCGCCAATACCAGGGCATCAGTTCCAACGGGTAGGAGACTCCGGCCAGGAACAGCAGCCCTACGGAGAAATAGGTGATCATCAGCAGGGGAGATTCCGAGTCTTTGTAGTAGCGTGAAGCCGCCAGCCCCAGGAAGCAGGTGGCCAGGAAAAAAGGGATCAGCATCAGGGCGATATCAAGTGCCTTTCCGATATGCGGCACACTGAAGAGGCGGGGGATGAGTCCCAACAGGAACAGGGAAAACACGGCATAGACCATACAATAGACAAATGTCTTTCCGCAAACGATGCGCAGGGCATTTCTCCAGCCGCTGCCTGCTGGCAGGTAATCGCGTATCTCTCCTGTGTAATACTCCTCTCCGGTGAGCATACCGATCACCATCATCAGTGTCTGGAACAGGATCAGCATCAATACAGCCGGGATCAGGTAGCTGCCATATCCTTCGGTATAGTTGTACAATACCGTGCCCGACAGATTGATCGGTGCCGGAGCAGTAGCTACCGCTACGATAGCGTTGACAGGCAGAAACACAAGTCCCGATGTGCGGTATTTGTCGGCAATGGCCAGCATCACATAGGCAGATGCCTCTTGCAAAGAGAGGTAGTAGAGAAAGGCATTGGTAGAGGCATACATGACAAAGACAGCCTCTTCTCCCCGGAATACCCGATCGGCAAAGTCGTGCGGCAGGTAGAGGATGCCTACTGCCTTTTGCTGCCTGACCAACTCCTTCGCCTCGTGAAAATCCACCGCATGGGTATAGATATCCACCTGCGGAGTAGCTCCCAGCAGGCGTACGTATTCCCGACTGAGCGAAGAGTGAGATTCGTCTACCACCACCACGGGGGCTCCCGTCACATGGTTGGGCGCGTACATATAGTTGTAGAGCAGGCCATAGAGGAAGATACCACCTACCATCACCAGCAGCACGGCATAGTTGGTACTTATCGCGCGGAATTCCCGCGCGATCACCTGAGAGAGTGGGGCAGATCTATCCGACGGTTTCATACGCATGTTTTATGATGGCCCTTTTGAGCAGGGGGAGCAACAACAAAGCGATCAGCGGAAACACACATAATACTACCGCCGAACGCCAGTAATATCCGTAACCACCTTCGAAATAGAGCATCGTCTGTGTGATGATGGTGTAGTGACGCACCGGAAAGAGGAAGGAGGCATGATACACCGGGGCATACATACTGGCCACCGGAAAGGTGACTCCCGACAGCGTGGCTCCCAACGAGCCGATCATAGATCCGATACTCATGGTGATGGAGAGGAACGGGATCAGGCAGAGGAGCAGTACGGCCAGTGATTGTGTGGCAACGATGAAGAGAAACGTCATCAGGTTCATCATCAGGTAGCTTCCATTGAAAGGGATTCCCACTACCCCAAACAATACGTAATTGGCAAATACGGCTACGACGGTGTAGATCAGTGTATAGGGGAGTAGCTTGGCCAGCAGGGCGGTGAGCATATTGCCCCGGGCACTCAACAGCCAGTTTCCTGCTGTATGGAATTTCAGTTCACCTCCCACCGCATACATCGTCGTCAGCAGGATCAGGATCTGAAACAGTACATAATAAAAAGGATGTCCGAGGTAGATCGTATAGTCGAGCGACGGGTTGTAGACCGGATGGTCGCTCCCCTGCACAGGCAGCAGGAAAGTTTCTGCCCGTTGCTCCGTCAGTCCACCAGCTTCCACCGCCTGCAAAGCCACCGGAGAGAGAGCTACCGGCGTGAGTGCTTCGGTGAGCCCCGCCAGCAATTCATTGCCTACGGAAAGAAAGGTGAGTTGATAGTAATAGCAGACCGTAGCTCCCCGTCCTGCGGTAGCATCCTCTTCAAATTTCAGAGGCAATACCACATAGCCGTAGATCTCTCTGGCCTGCACTGCCCGGCGGGCCTCCCATTCATTGTCCAGCATCTGCGTTACCTGTAGGGTAGGTACGGCCGAAACATTGCGGGCTACCTGTCGCGAAGTAGCGGTATGGTCGAGGTCTACAATGGCAATAGGTACATGCTCGATAGTGCCTTCGTTGAATATAGTAGACATAAAGAGGAGAACAAACAACGGCAGTATCACACAAACCCCGAAGTAGAGTCTGCGTGTAGTCATTCGGTGCCATTCGCGAGTGAGTACGGTGCCGAATGCATGGTCTGTCGCCTCGTTTTTTTTCATTTCTGTACGTTCTGTGCAGGATTAAGAGCCTGTTTGAATTTTATATCCTGATAAAATACTTTCCGGAAAAGGAAAACATATTCTACTCCATCGTGAGCAATACCGACATTCCCGGTCGCAGATCTTTCACTTCACTGGTGGGGCGGGCGTGTATCTCGAAGGTCTGCATATCATACGAGCCGGTTTGTTTGGTAGACTTCCACGTGGCAAAGCTACCCAGTGGACTGATGTAGTAGATCTCAAATTCGAGGTTCTTTCCGTCTACCGCAGGCACATCCGCCCGAAAGCGATCGCCCATGCGGAAGCGGGGCATCAGATCCTCGCGGATATTGAAGATCACATACATTTCGTTCATCACCACCAGGTTCATGATGGGGCTGCCCGGTGCCACGAGCTCGCCCCGTTTGGGGAATACAGAGGCGATCTGTCCGTCTTCCGGAGCGGTGAGCCACGCGTCCGCGATCAGTGCCGACACTTCATCCACCGTACTGCGCGCGGCATCCGCCAGCGATTGAGCGGCTGCTTTGTCTTCCTGCTGCGCTCCCTCGAGTGCCATCTGATACTGTTCGTACGTAGCACGCTCGGCAGCCAGTGCGGCTTTGTAGAGTGCCTCTACCTCGTCTTTCCGCTGCGGAGTCACCACACCCTCTTCGTAGAGCACATACACACGCTGATAGGTTACTTCGGCCAGTTCGAGGTCACTGCGTGCTTTGTTCCACAACTGCTGTGCAGCAGCAATCAGGTGCTGACGGGTACCCCGATCCACCTTCCGGCTCTGTTCCCGGGCCACCTGTTCCAGTGCGTTTGCCTGGTCGTATCTGGCAAAGATCTCCGGGCTGTTGATCCTCACCAGCGTGTCGCCCCGGTGTACGTAGTCGCCCTCCCGTACCCGGTAGCTGTCTATACGCCCGAGCAGCTTCCCGCTGATGCGTACCTCTGTGGCTTCTACCTGTCCCTGCAACACCAGCGGCGGCTTGCTTGTCAGCAGCATACCCACTACCGAGAGAATCACGGTGAGTATCAACACCACCACAAAGGCTATACTTATGCTTCTTTTTGTCCGATCCATATATGGTTATAAAAATAGTTCTTTTTCTGTTTTTTATAGCGATTGCTTTTTAGAGTAATGTAATTGTTTTTTGAGACGCAACTATGCGTCTCTACACCCCTTGTGTTTTCTCTTCAGGTATATGATTCACTTGTAGAGACGCAATACCTTGCGTCTCAGATAAC
>DALZBD010000244.1:0-6295 GCA_031977515.1 Bacteroides sp.
GCAAAAATCAATCACGATGCCCAGATCGAAGGACTGAAAAAAGGTGCGGACGATTACATCCCCAAACCTTTCAGTACAGAGATCCTGAAACTGAAAGTGCAGGGCATGATCGAGAACAGGAACA
This sequence comes from Bacteroides sp., assembly GCA_031977515.1. Lineage (GTDB taxonomy): Bacteria > Bacteroidota > Bacteroidia > Bacteroidales > Bacteroidaceae > Bacteroides. The sequence continues at coordinate 125 of DALZBD010000244.1, forward strand.
GGCAAAGAGATTTTTTCATGCGACAGGTGATCCAACAGGTAGAAGCCGACAAAAGTCATACAAAAACTGAAAAAGATCAGGAAGTCACACAAAAGACAGAAGCCTGTGACAACCAGACCGACGGATCCTTCACAGACATTCTTTCGGAGAGTGATCGTCAATTCGTCATACGAGCCACCCAGGTTGTTATCGACAATATGGATAGTATGGATTTCAGCATCAATACTCTCTGCCAGGAAATGGCCATGAGCCGCACCCTTTTCTACAGTCGCCTGAAGTCCTTAACAGGAAAAGGGCCACAGGAATTCATCCGCATCATACGACTTCAAAAAGCCGCCGAGCTATTGAAAGAAGGAAGAAACGTGTCAGAAGTAGCTGTGGACACAGGATTCGTAAATACAAAATATTTCAGTTCATTATTTAAGAAACAATTCGGTGTTCAGCCCAGCAAATATGGACAGGACGAATGAGTTTACCGAGTTGTTTAAAGCCAGACAAGCCCTGTATTCCCCATATTGTTTTTTACATTTTATTCCAAATATAGAACTAATTCTATCAAAAAGCAACAAAAGGGCCTTTTTCGCTAATTCATACAATCAAATGCTAACACCTTTCAGAGAAATTCTCAATAGAAATATTGTATTTTCATACAAAAACAACTTATATTTTTGCAACATCAGGACAAGAAATGAATAAACTTGCAGATACGTTATTGATAACCTACCTGTATGTTATCAATAACATACAGGTAGGTTATCAATAACATACAAATAAGATAGTCTCATCTTCCGGATAAGCAGAAGCTAAAAAGTTTTATTTGTAAGCAAAAGAGACTTTTTTCGCTATTTGGGCAAATTATCCGTATATTTCTTAATTGTACAAATAACCGGTTTTTCTCACAAAAAGAACAAATCAGACAACAGAAAACTCTATTTACTTCCATATATCTACCCTTTGTGAGTCTATCCCGACATTGTGTCCACACAAGACGCATATCCTCTGCGTTTTTTTAGTCGGCAAGTCCGATAACAAAAATAAGCCAAATCCTGCCCATCGTTTTTATCATTGTGTCAATTTGTCAACCTCTGTAAGATCCATACTATAGATAGATTGAAAGCAAAATTGTCTGCAATCAAACCCTATATGTCAGCAATCAACCCTTTGTTTTTATACACATTGTCATCTTTGTACCGGCCTTAAGAACGAAACCTGTGTCAGACAATCTGAGAATAGACAAAAGAGGTAGTTGGTTACCAGATCTATCTTAATCCAAGATAAAAAGACAAGGAAATTCCTGAGACAGACAGGAGAATGAGAAACAAGTTTAACCCTAAAATATCTTCTAATATGAAAAAAGTAATAACCTTATTATTACTATGCATGTGCTCTATGCATCAATCCTGCTCAGCGAACGACGGAGATCCGCAAAAGGAACAGGAAAACATTCTTTTCATAGATGATTTCGATTCTTTCGATGAAAACGTATGGACGAAAGAAACTCATGAACCGGGCTGGGTCAATCAGGAATTGCAAGCCTACGATCCGGCGTATGTATCCGTGGGCACGGACGAAGGCAGATCTGTACTGATCCTGACAGCCGAACGCAAAGGAGATAAGATCTTCTCCGGACGGGTAAATAGTCAGGGGAAAAAAAGTTTCAGGTATGGAAAGATAGAGGCAAGCATCAAACTGCCCAAAACCGCCAATGGGCTATGGCCTGCATTCTGGATGATGGGAGACAATGAAAAGCCCTGGCCACAATGTGGAGAAATAGACATCATGGAGATCGGTGAGCAAAATGGGATCGCTACGCGTACTACCGAAACATACGCCAATACAGCCATTCATTACGGTACCGATCAGGGAGCCGGACACCGGCAGGAATACCATGCTGCAAACTTCGAACATAGCTTGCAAGACTGCCAGTACCATACCTATACACTGGACCGGAACGAAAACAGCCTCACCATATCTATAGACGGTATCAGGTTTAAAACGTTTGATATCAGCAAAATCAGCGGACGCCACGAATATTTCCAGGACAACTTCTACATCCTGTTTAATCTTGCTGTAGGGGGTGCCTTCACCGGCATCACTGATATAAACGATATCACAGCCTTGAAAGACGGCGAGAAAGCACACATGTATATCGACTGGGTAAAAGTCTATTAATCTTAATTATATAATCCATGAAAACAAAAAAATGTAAGTACGCCTTGTTCTGTGGAACATTGTTTCTCTGTTTGTTGGGAAACGTTCTTCCCCTGAAAGCAGCCAAACCGGACCCTTCCGGGATAGAGCAACAAAGCACCAGGGTCACAGGAACGGTGAGAGACGACTTTGGCCCTGTCATCGGAGCCACTGTTACCGAGAAAGGAAACACCAGCAACGGATCCATCACCGATATGGATGGAAAATTCACGTTGAATATGCCATCCGGTGCCACGCTTGTAGTCAGCTATGTAGGTTACAAAACCCGGGAGATAGAAATAAAGGGCGGGCAAGCCCCTCTCGATATTGTCCTGGAAGAAGATAATACCATGCTCAGTGATGTAGTAGTGACAGCATTGGGTATCAAGAGAGAGCGTAAAGCACTGGGATATGGGATAGACGAAGTAAAAGGCGATGCCCTCACCAAAGCCAAGGAAACCAATGTGATCAACTCCATGGCAGGTCGCGTAGCGGGATTGGTAGTGAGCCAGACTGCAGGGGGACCTTCCGGATCTACGCGTGTCCTTCTGCGTGGCAACACGGAAATGACAGGCAACAACCAGCCCCTGTATGTAATCGATGGTGTGCCTCTGGACAATACCAACTACGGCAGTGCCGGTACATCCGGTGGTTTTGACCTCGGCGACGGGATCTCCAGTATCAACCCCGACGACATTGAAAATATGTCCGTACTCAAAGGTCCGGCCGCCTCGGCCCTGTACGGTAGCCGTGCCAGCCACGGTGTGATCCTGATCACCACGAAGAAAGCCAGCGGAAAAGAAAGTTTCAGCGTGGAATACAACGGAACACTCACCTTCGACACGCAGTTGGCCAAATGGAACGATATACAGCAGATCTATGGTATGGGCAGCAACGGGACCTATAGCATCGACGCCGTATCCAACACCAACAAAAGCTGGGGTCCGAAAGCAGACGGCAGCAATATGCTGACATACTTCGACGGTGTGCAGCGCCCTTACCTGATTATACCCGACAATACTTCCGGATTTTTCCGCACAGGACTCACCGCTACCAACTCTGCTATTATCACTGCAAACAGTGGCAACACAGGGGTACGCTTTACGTACACCGATATGCGCAACAAAGACATTGTACCAAAGACTCACATGAGCAGGGACATCTTCAATCTGCGTACCAATACTACCCTGGCCAAAGTGGATCTCGATTTCAGTGTCAACTATACACGGGAGGACGTAAAGAACCGTCCCGCACTGGGAGACAGCAAATCCAACATCGGTAAAAACCTGATGACACTGGCTACTACGTACGACCAGAAATGGCTGAAGACCTACCAGGACCAGGAAGGCAACTATTCCAACTGGAACGGTATGGACCCCTACAATGTGAATCCCTATTGGGATATATATAGGAACTCCAACAAATCCAAAAAAGATCAGTTCCGTTTCAACGGAAAGGCTCTCTGGAATATTACGGAGCACGTGAAAGTGCAGGCCACTATGGGAGCCGAGCTCAACTGGTTCACTTTCGAAGATTTCAAAGCTCCTACTACACCCGGTAACGAATCTGGATTCCTTCAGAATAGTAGTTTCCGCAACCGGATGTACAATTTTGAGGCACTTGCGCTGTACAACAACAACTGGGGCGACTTCGACTTCAACGCTACCCTGGGTGGTAATGTCTACAAAGTGAACAATCAGACCACTCTGATCACTGCCAAGGATATGCAGATCCGTGACGTGGTGACTCTGATGAGCTTCAATGAGACCAGCCTCGAACAGGACAGCTACCGCAAGCAGATCAACTCCGTCTACGGAGCAGTGAATGTAGGATGGAAACACATGCTTTATCTGGATGCTACCCTGCGCGGCGACCAGTCTTCCACCTTGCCCACAGGCAACAATATGTACATCTATCCGTCGTTCTCAGGTAGTTTTGTTTTTTCGGAACTGACCGGATCAAATAACGCCATGCCTTACGGGAAACTTCGTATGTCCTGGGCACAAGTAGGTAGTGATACCGATCCTTATCAGCTGGGACTGGTCTACACGAAATCCAAGTTCACTTACCCCGGCTATACCATCGGATACATCAACAACAATACCATCCCTAATAAAGACCTGAAGCCAACGAAAACCAATTCATTTGAAATAGGTCTGGATATGAGATTCCTGAAAAACCGTATGGGTCTGGATGTCACTTATTATACACAGACCAGTAAAAATCAGATCATGAGTATGGCTACCTCCTGGACATCGGGCTATACCCATCGCCTGATCAATGCCGGAGAAATAGAAAACAAAGGGATAGAGATCTCACTCAATACACGTCCGGTGCATCTGAAAGACTTCTCGTGGGATGTGAATATCAATTTCTCCAAGAACAGCAACAAGGTAAAGAAACTCGTGGATGACATGGACATGATCGAGCTGGAAAAAGCAAGCTGGCTCGACGTACAGATAGCCGCTAAAGTGGGTGAGAATTTTGGTTCCATCGTTGGTCCCGACTTCATGCGCAATGACAAAGGCGATATCCTTATCGATCCGCAGACAGGTTTGCCTCAGTATGACACCAGCAACCATGTACTGGGAAATGCCTCCTGGGACTGGACAGGCGGTCTTGGCACGACCTTGACTTACAAGAATCTTTCGCTCTCGGCCCTTTTCGATGTGAAGGTAGGCGCCGACCTCTACTCCATGTCGGCCCGCGCAGCTCACGAATCGGGCAAGGACAAAGCCACACTTGCCGGACGTGAAGGATGGTACAAATCGGAAGAACAGCGACAGGCGGCCGGCCTCCCCAAAGGCTCTCCCGACTGGGAAGTGACAGGAGGTTTCATCGCTCCGGGTGTGATCGACAACGGCGACGGCACGTATAGCCCCAACGACATCCTCATCAATCCGGAAGACTACTGGATGAGTGTCTGCCGCAATGCTCCGTCGATGTTTATCTATGACAACTCGTATGTGAAGTGTCGCGAAATAACACTGACCTACAATGTACCCAAGACCTGGCTGAAGAATTCCATAAAAGGACTGACCCTCTCGTTCGTTGCGCGCAACCCGTTCATTGTGTGGAAGAATATTCCAAATATCGACCCGGATTCCAATTACAACAATACCACAGGTATGGGACTGGAATATGGTTCGTTGCCATCACGCAAAAGTTACGGTTTCAATGTCAACGTGAAATTCTGAGAAGAATCCATTTTTCAATTCATATAAAAAAGAGATACAATGAAATACAATCCATCCTATATCACAATCATCTGGGTGACATTTGCTCTGTTCCTGGCCTCATGCAGCGACAGCTACATGGAAAACATGAACACCAATCCGTCCAAAGCCCCCACCATCGATCCCAACGCACAGCTTACTACAGCACAACTGCAGACGTATGGCAGCCTGGATATGGTAGAGATCTACCGCAACTACCTCTATGCATTCAATCAACACCTGATGGGCTGCTGGAACACTACCAACTTCGGAGGGCGGCACACCGTGGACAACAGTGAAATGAGCCGTGTATGGACTACCTTCTATCCGAATGCCATCAAGAACCTCACCGATGCACAGGACCGTACCGCCGATGATGCGGAAAAAGTGAATATCAACGCTGCCCTGCGTATATACAAAGTGTATCTGATGTCCATCATCACTGATATCTACGGAGATGCTCCTTACAAGGAAGCCGGCAAGGGATACCTGGAAGATATATACAACCCCCGCTACGACACGCAGGAGGAGATATACAATGACTTCTTTACAGAGTTGGGTACCGCTGTAGAGGATTTTGATGCCAGTAAGGATAAGATCACGGGCGATGTCATATACGGTGGTAATGTGGAAAACTGGAAAAAACTCGCCAATTCGCTCCGGCTGCGCTTTGCCATGCGGATCTCCGATGTGGCCCCACAGAAAGCTCAGGAAGAGTTTGAAAAGGCCTTGCGGGCCAGCGGTGGCATCTTTGAAAGTGCCCGTG
>DALZBD010000245.1:0-6286 GCA_031977515.1 Bacteroides sp.
CGTACTGTACACGCCCGTTTTGTCGCTCATCAATCACTATGGTATATATCTCGTCGGCAGTAAGGAATGCACAGAGATAGCGGTTGAGACCATAAAAATGAATGGAATCTATCTGCAGCGGAGGACTATTCTGGTTGTTGATCCTGAAATAACTTTCCGGTGTGAGGCGAGTGGTTTCCGGATAAATGCTGTTGGCCTGACCCGAAGTGAGTTCGAAAGAGAATCGATTACCAGGCCTGTATTCTGCCTTTCGGTAGTAATCGGTCGGATAAGTGATAAAGAAATCCACTCTGTCAAACCGGAAGTTTTGTCGCAGGTCGTGAAAGTGAATATAGGTATACCTGTCTGTACTGTCTTTCTGGGTAAACCTGATCGTCGGTAGTGCCGAAAGGGTGTTGTATATTTGTTGATTCTCTGCTCTGACGACCCCTGCAATGTCCAACGGACTCTGGCCGTTGTTGCGTAGGGTGATCTCGTAATACGGGTAATTGCCATCCGGAAAGTCCACGGGAATGATCTCATTGGTCTGGTTGAAATGAGATTTTCTGTTGATCTCCTGAAACTGTTTTACAATGAACCATTGTTTCCTGTCGTGGCTGCCGCGGATCTGCACGGTTTTTGTGACTTCCGCCGGACGCACCACGATCAGAAATCGATGGATCGATCTTTGTTGTGAGTTCCGGAGAACAATCCTGTTGAGACTGTCTTTCGCTGTATTTTCCAGCAATTCATAATAGAGAAGTTGTTGAACCTCCTGCATTGCTTTTTCTGAGCGTACAAAGTAGGGAACTTCTTCTCCTGAGGAGTTATATACACGGATATCATCCAACGAAGTATTCGCAGATACCCCGATCAGTTCCTGAGGGAGTCCGATGTGGTAATACCCGTCTTCCGGGACCTTCTCTACAGCAGATCTATATATTTTCCATTCCTGAGCCTGTACAAACAGTGGAAGCAGACAGAGCAAACAGATTATTTTTTTCATAGGTTGTCTGATTTTTGATTTTCATCCTCTTCTTTCACCAGTTTTCTGATTCTCTGCTGCATGAAAGACACAAGCAGCAATATGAGTCCCAATACTACGAAAGAGATGATACGTCCGCCCTGTGTCATTTGCCATACATCGTACAGGTAGAATTTACCGATGATGAAAGCAAAGAAGACAAGTGATATCTTTCGCAGAAGTATATCTTTTGTTTTGAGCCCCCAAACCATCAGGCACATGGCCAGAATACCCCACAAAATCGGATATCCGAAAGTATGGACGGCGCGCAGTACGGCGAAGTAGTTGGTCTGGTTGCCCGATATCATGACTGCCAGGCTATCTGTCTCTTGTGTGATGATCACAACAGAAACGACAACAAGCATCCATACATATTTTGTTCTCCATACGGCTTCTTTCCCGGTACAATATTGCCAGATCTGATAAATAAGATAGCCTACAGGCAGGAGCGAGGCCAGATGGATGTAAAAATAAGAAGTGGGGATTTCTCCCAGATAATAGGCTGCTTCTCTCAATTCGTTCACAAGAAAGAAATAAGCAATGGCATACGCACCTGTCAGAGACAGTAACAGAGCAGGAGCGAAGTTAAAATTGGATAGCCTCTTTCTGTTCAGGAATACAGTAGCAGCTGCAAAAAGTGAGACATAGGTAAGGAGAGAGGTCAGGCGATAATCATTTCCTCCGGCATAATCTATCCTGTGGCCCAATTGATAGTCCAGCTCTACATAAAGTACAATGAAAAGAAAGACATACACTGCAGGATAGAAGAAATAAAATAAACTTTGTACCTGCCTGAGGTATGTTTTATTCTCTGGTGTGGACGGCTGTTTGTCCGATTCTTTTTTCAGGAGCCAGGCTGCTGCTCCAAAGGCAATTACCACGCTGATACCTGTAATAAAATACCAGTTGATAAAGAGAGGAAGCACGGCGGCATGCATATAAAATTCATACCCTTTTTCGATATCCAATACATACGAACAGATGACCAGAGCAATGACCACATACAATCCGATCCGGAATATATCCATACGCGACCGTATCCACAGTACCAACAGGATCACTGTCTCTGCTGCCCATAACAAAGTGATCACTTTTCCTTCCATCTGGATGGGGATAGCTATGGTAATAAAAGTAAGGATGGTGGCGATCAACAGATAGATAAAACTCTTGTCGATCTCTTTGTTACGGAAGATCGTGATGAGGGCGATTGCATTCAACAGTGCCAGTCCGATGGTGATCAGTCCATTCAGCTGGGTCGCATGATCCATGAATATATACATTCCTCCCACGAACAGGGAGAGATTATTGACCAGGATGATGATTGCCTGCAAGGGGATCATTTTTCCACCTTTCTTCAGATGGTCTGTAATAGCCAGTATGTGGAATTGTGCAAAGAAAAGCAGAAGGAAGAGGAATACGCCTCCGTATTGATTGCTGAAACTGCTCAACAACCACGACCAGATGACCAATTGTGTGAGTGCAAAGGTGGTGACCCCGATTGCATTCCAGTTTTTCCGGTAAGCAAGCCAGAGCATACCTGTATTCAGAATGAGTATATAGCCAAACAGGACTACATAATTGCCACTACCTGTGCTGACAAGGAAGGGTGCGGCAAATCCGCCCAGAAGGGCAAACAGGGCAAGTTCTTTCTTATCATAAAAGACAGATAATACTACACAGGCTATGGTGACCAGAATGAGCAGCAGGAAAGCCATGGGCTGAGGGATCAGTTCATATTCACGGAAAGCCAGGGTGATGGTAATGTAAAATACAGCAAAACCTCCTCCTGCCAGAATGGAGGAAAATACATCATACTGCTTTCTGAGTTTGTGGCCTACACCTATGATGGCGGCTCCTGTGAGTAGTCCAATGCCGACACGTCCTATTTCATTGATCCAGTCCTTGTCAATGGCATATTTCACAAAGAAGGCGATACCCAATACAAAGGTGATAATACCAATCTTACTGAGCAGATTCTCGCCCCAAAATTGATTGAGGAAGGTATTCTCTTTCTTTTGAGGAGTCGGTGTTTCTGTTTGTGCAGGTTGCTGTTGAATATCAAAGAACAGGATTTCTTCTTCGGCTGCTTTTTGTTCGGCAGCATATCTTTGCTCTTCTTTTTCCTGTTTAGCGAGCCATGCAACGGCCTCTTCCGGGATATCAATCTCTTCTTCTTCGATAACTGAAGTTTCGGGTGAGAGTATTTCTTCGCTGATGGATGATGGCACTTCTTCATTTTTCACAGCAGATACTTGTGGTATTTCCGGAATGGGGGTGATATCCTCTCTCTCGGAGAGAGTTAGTTCCGGTTCTTCTTCTATATCCGGCTCTTCTGTGCCAAGTTCTGTAGAGAGGGTTTCCTGCGTAAGGATACTATCTGCGACAGGAGAGGAAGATGTACGATTTCTCCTGAGAATTTCATCTTCCTGGTTTGTGAGTATCTCATTGACCAGATTTTCCATCTTTTGGGAGAAAGTACTCAGCTGCATGGAAAGACTGTGTACTTCTTCTTTCAGGCGACCGATCTTTACGATAAGTATAATGGGGATGCCAATGAAAACAAACAGGACCAATAGTATAGCAAAAGCAACTTCATTCATATATATAAGATTGAATATGGTGTTGGGATTATCCAATATAGCGAAAGCCATTTTCAGACAGAAGAACATATATTTAATCTATGAATTCTGAATTTCTTTTGTTCTTTTGTCTAAAGAAAGCGCATCCTATAATATACAAATATAGTGAAAACAGTTTCTCAGACAAAAGAACAGACCAACAAAAGTCTTTTATCAATAAAATCAGGTTTTATAGGGAAGCCCCGATAAAAATATGTTCTTCTGTTCGTATGTCTGAAAAAAGATGTCCAATACTATTGTTCTTATTTATCTGGCAGGTATATCTGGTATCGAACAGTTTTTCAGAAATATGATCGGAGGTACTGGCATAATATTGTATATTTACTTGCTCTTTTGTTTTTAAAGTCATGATGAAATACAACTACATTATTTTTGATATTGACGGTACTTTACTGGATACGGAGTATGCTGTTTTACACTCTTTGCAACAGACTGTTGAGTCTATACAGGGGAAAAAGACAGATCTGGCCGATCTGCGGTTTGCCTTGGGAATCCCCGGGAAGACAACTCTTCAGAAACTCGGTATGGAGGATAAAGCAGTAGCGGGAAATATCTGGAACAGATATATGAAGGAATATCTGTCGGAGGTAAAATTGTTTGAAGGGATTACCGGATTGCTGGCTACACTCTCTCAGGAAGGGATGCGGCTGGGCATTGTGACTTCCAGGAACAGGGAAGAATACCAACGTGAATTTCTGCCTTACGGGCTAGATTCGTATTTTGATGCGATCGTCTGTGCGGGAGACACTGCGCTCTGCAAACCTTTCCCGGATCCGCTGCTGGCCTGTCTGAATGCGCTGGGAGCAAATGCGGAAGAGAGCCTCTATGTGGGGGATAGTATATATGATGCGCAATGTGCCCAGGCAGCAGGAGTTGATTTTGCTCTGGCATTATGGGGAAATCCTTCAGTGAAGCATATCTGTGCTACCTGGTATTTTCGTTCTCCGGCAGATCTTTTTCATACACTGCAGGCAGATCCGGACCCTTTCGGTGAATACCCTTTGGTCAGATGGGCGATGGAACTTCAGTTTATGGCACAAGCGGGAATTACTTATTCAAAGGATCCGTTTGATCGGGAACGCTTTGAACGCCTGAGAGAGATCTCTGCCGAAATGATGAGCGTCCAAACCGGCTTTCCTATAAATCGGATACATACTCTTTTCTGTAATGAGACCGGCTTTCAGACTCCTAAGCTGGATACACGTGCCGCGATATTTGAAGAGGGAAAGATATTATTAGTGAAAGAGAAGAACGGTACCTGGTCTCTTCCGGGAGGTTGGGTAGATGTGAACCAATCTGTGGGAGAAAACACAATAAAAGAGGTAAAAGAGGAGTCCGGATTGGATGTGGTTCCTGTCAGACTGATTGCTCTACAGGATCGTAACCGACACAACGAGCCTTTGTATGCCTACGGTGTATGCAAGGTCTTTGTCCTTTGCCAAGTGCTGGGAGGAGAGTTTGTGCCCAATACCGAAACAGTAGAGAGTCATTTTTTTGCGGAGGATGAACTTCCTGTACCTTTGGCAGAGGAGAAAAATAACGTCCGACAGATCAGGATGTGCTTCGAAGCGTATCGCTCGGAAAACTGGGTGACGCTGTTTGATTGATCTTTTTGTATGGAGACGCAATAACTTGCGTCTCGAATATCCTGGCCTATAACATCATACATTTCATAGATCAAAAAAACAAACGAAAAACAAACAGCATCTTGCCGTTTATCAGAATCCTGAATGCTCCTCTTTATTCTCATAGAACTCGGCTTTTCTTTGTTTTTCTCCTTCGTAGTACCATTCGATCACATCGCTGTGATCTTTGTTCTCGTGATTGACTGTGGCAGTAAGGATATTTTTTCCTTTGGCCAGTGTGACATCTTCAAAGATATAATGTACATCCGTATAGCCTTGCCGGGGGGAATTCAGTTCCTTGCCGTTCAGTAAAAGTGTGGGTACTCCTATGTTGGAATAAACAGTCACTGAAGTCACTTGCTTTTCCCGGTCTGTGTTTCTTCGTTGGGTAATGTGAAGTACCGGTTGGCGACTCCAATTGGCTTTGTACCAGTAGAAAGAATCTTTCCGGGTCTTGCGGTCGAAGGTGACCAGTCCTTTCATGTTGCGGGCGGGTATACCGCCCCGGTTCCACATGGGCACAGCGAAGTCAAATGTGTTCCAGAGATACGAGGCGATTATATACGGATGTTCCGAGATGACTTTCCATTGATATTCATGCGTTTTTGTCTGAAAAGTCTCTGGGTAGAAAGGGCGTGTCCAGTTGAGTGCATCCTCCAGATATTCCGTCTGCTGATAGATATTGGCATCGGCTCCGTATTCGGTCAGCATGAAAGGTTGGTCGGGACAATCGGTTTGTAGTTTTTCGATCCAGGGAAGAATATCCTGTATCTTTTTCTCGTACCATCCGAAATACCGGTTCATGCCCTGTATGTCTGCTTTCCGGTTGACGGGGTGATCCATGTGTCCGTAACCATTCACAGCAACTGTAAAGCGATCCGGATCTTCTGTTTTTGCAAGGTCGTGCAATTCCTGAGTTAGCTGTGCCGTGTAGTTGTGAGGTTGATACACTTCGTTGTGAAGTCCCCATACATAAATAGACGGATGATTGAAATTCTGGCGGATGAGTTCCCGCAACT
>DALZBD010000246.1:0-6266 GCA_031977515.1 Bacteroides sp.
AGTCTTCTTTACAAAAAATTCCGAGAAACGCCTCAAACTGCTGCAGCTGGATGAAAAAGGAGTAGGAATGCATCGCTTCGAGTACGACAGAGCTGTTTTGCCCGAACGTTATTCATACAATCAGGATATGTGGGGCTTTTTCAACGGAGCCAAAAACAAAACCTTACTCCCTTCTATCTGGTATTATCCGGACTTCAAAGGTAGTGAACGCTTCTCCATGTATAATCTTGACAATAAATACAACCTTGGATGGAAGCATATAGAAGCCGACCGTCATGCAAAAAGCTATTATGCAACTGCGTGTATGCTCAAAACGATCATCCATCCCGAAGGAGGCAAAACAGAATATATCTTCGAGTCCAACAGATTCCGCCTCAATAACGTCACAAAAATGGGGGGTGGCGTACGTATCTATGCTGTCCGGAAATACAGCAGTCAGTTTGACAAAACACCTGCCATGGAGAGATATTACAACTATCTTACCGGAGAACTTATACAGATGCCGGTATTTGCCTACTTCAAAGGTTTGTCTACCAGCACCCGGCAGATGCTACTATTCAGCCAGAGCCAGACCCAACCGGGTATGACGCACGGAGGCTTTGTCGCATACGAAACGGTGACAGTAACCGAAGCATCGGATGAGAAAGTATATGGCAAAACAGTATATACTTTTCATGTACCTGCCACACGGGATGAACTTTCCGATGCAGCTACAGGAGGGATCTACAGAGCCACAAAGAGCTACCTCGCAGGCTACGATCTTCCCAAAGATGTTTCGAACATCACGGGAGTAAATGTATTTCCGTTTGCTCCTCACCCTGACTACGACTGGAACAGGGGACAACTCTTGTCGAAAAAAGTATACGATGCTACAGGAACTTTGAAGCATGAAACTAACTGTACATACAAGTTTTATTACCCGGGAGGTGCAACCAAGCATGAAGTCGTATACGGATTGAAGTTTAGTAGTAGTCCTCTGTTTGCAAACTATCCTTCCGACTATTCTTTCCTAGCCAAGTACGAACACCTGACACAGGTGGCCAGTGTACTGGCTTCCCGGACAGAGAAGTCGTATGAAATCGCAGGGCAGACTCCGGTCACCATAGACACCCATTTTAGTTACTCGTCCCGCCATATGCGTCCGATACGGACCCAGCGCACGGGAGCAACGCCTGGAGAATTTCTGATCAGCGAGTATAGCTATGCCAAAGACTTCGACAGGATAAACAATACGAGTATCTATGGGGTACATGGCTTGGTAGACAAAGGGATCAATGCACTGATCGAAGAGAGCCACTTTGTTCAGAAAGGAACGACTAAATACCTTACCTCAGCCACTGCTACGGAATATGCCGGTACGATACGTCCCATTGCGACACATACCCTGCAGACAAACGGGACAATTACTGACTTCAAACCTTCTCATACTCTTAACGGAAATGTAATGAGGGTAGATCCCCGGTATACCCGGCAGAAATTCTATACGATCTATGATAAGTTTGGCAACTGTATAGAAGAAAAAGACAAAAACGGACGATCCACAGTGATCCTGTGGTCATATACCGGAAAGTATCCGGTAGCCATTGTAGAGAATGCTACGTATACACAGGTAAAGAATGTACTGGGAGCCACTGTTATGGACGGATTGTCTGCAAAAGTAACACCTGCTACGGCCGACTTCACCCTGATGAAATCGCTCAGGGACCAACTGCCCAACGCGCGGACAACCGTATTTCGCTACAAAGACGGGATAGGAGTCAGCGAAAAAACCGATCCGCGGGGGGTAGTCACTTATTACAACTATACACCTTATGGATTCCTGAAAGAAATCTGCAGAAAAGCAGGTGTGATCCAGTTGGTGGAGAAGTCTTATAGCTATCACGAATACAACACGAAATAAATAAAAAACACTACAAATTTACGTATGAAAGAAAAACTGAATAAATGGTGGACAATGATCTGTCTGATCCTTGTCTTACCTGCGACCCTACACGCACAGACCGAAAGTTTCAGACACATCAAAAGCCGGACATACATCTCCGGAAGCGACTATCTGGAAGAGACGCATTACTTCGACGGGCTGGGCAGGCAGTTACAGACCACCCGACACAAGATCACGCCCACAGGCAAAGGAGACCTTCTCCTGCAGGAAACAGATGCACGGGGCAAGCTCCGCGCCCAATGGCTGCCCTACTCCCATGCCACCGCAGCAGCACCGGGATACATGACACCGGAACAGGTGAAGCAAGGAGCAATAGCTGCCCATAAAGATGAAAACCCCCACACCCTGTATACCTACGAAGCCTCCCCGCTGGGACGACTCACCGCAGCATACGGTGAAGGTAAAGAGTGGCACAGCGGTGGATATGGCCGCAAGCTGGCCTACCTGACCAACATTGCCGGCAACGATACACTCAATTGTGTCATCTACAAAGCCACAGATCCGAATATCTCCACCGTCACGCTTACCAAAGGAGCCAACTATGCCAGTGGCCAGCTGTCTGTAGTGCGTGAAGAAAACGAAACAGGAAATGTGACCTTTACCTTCACAGACAAAAAGGATCAGGTGATACTCACCCGTCAGCGGCTCACTTCGGGAAGCAATCTGGTGAATGTGGATACTTATTATGTATACGATGACTTCGGACAGCTTCGTGCTGTACTGCCTCCGATGGCCATAGACGAACAGTTGTCGGCGGCTGCTCTGGCAGGATATGCCTACCTGTATAAGTACGATGTCAAAGGGCGTCTCCTGGGCAAAAGACTGCCCGGATGCGGATGGAACTGGTATATCTATGATCAGGCAGATCAGCTGATCTTCAGCCAGAATCCCGAGCAACGCCTGAGGGGAGAATGGAGCTTTACCATCCCAGATGTATTGGGACGCACAGTGCTCACAGGTATCTGCAAAAACAGCATTACCATCAACGGAGGAGATCCCTATAAGGATAAATTGATCTCGGCCATGTGGAGCAAGCAAACCAATGCCTACAAGGGTTATACCATCCAGGGAGTAAGCATCACCTCGCCAGTGGTATTGGCGGTCAACTATTACGACAACTACGAGTTTATGGGTCTCAACGGTATTCCAGCCTATACGGATGACAATTTCAAACCGGAGGTAATCACTGGCGGTGAAAGGCACTATATAGAAGGACACGCAGGACTGCACACCGGAGTATGGATGGCGAAGATCGAAGGTACCTCTGCATCGGGCAGTCTTTACAAGGTGATGTATTACAACGAGAAGGGACGTTTGCTGCAACTTAAAGCCAACAACCATCTGCCGGGAGGGATCGAAAAGGAGTTTTTCAAATACAATCCTTTCACAGGCCTGCTCACCAGATACGAGCGGAGACATGCTGCCACAGGCAAATCTACACAGACCGAGGTGTACGACTATACCTACGACCGTGCAGGACGCCTGACCCGAAAAACGCACCAGCTCAATTCCCTCGCCGAAGTGGTATTGGAAGAGAACACATACGACGAACAAGGACGGCTGACTTCTACTTCTACTGCCAGTCAGGAGAAGTTGAAACGTACCTACAGCTACAACCTGCGCTCGTGGCTGACCCAATTGCAAAGCTACCATTTCTGGCAGAGGATGACCTACAACAGAGACGGAAACATTCGAACCATGAATTGGGGACAGGCCAGTAAGAACCGTACATATACATATACCTATGACGAACTGTCCCGATTACGTACTGCCGCCTTCAGTGGAGATGGCGACTATAGGACTGCATATACCTACGACAAACAGGGAAATATCCTGACCTTGCTCCGGTACGGAAACCTCTCTGCCACGTCGCATGGGGTGATAGACAACCTCATGTTCACCTACCGTAGCAATCAGTTGAGAAACATTATAGACAGTGGTCCCAACGTGACCTACAACGGCACAAACGACTTCAAAGATTATTCCAAATCAACCGCCTCGGAATACCTCTATGACGATAACGGAGCCATGAAGTATGATTTGAATAAAGGAATTTCTTCGATTCAGTATAATTACTTACATTTGCCCCATATCATTGATCTGAAGAATCCGGTGGCAGAAGCACGCAATATGTATACCTATGCTGCCGATGGAACCAAGCTGAGTGTGAAACATGCCTGGAATCCGTCACCTTCTTCCACCGCAGTGACAGGCACGGCTGTGAATGTCTCTGCACTGACGAGTTCGAAGATCACGGATTACGTAGGTAACAAGGTGTATGAAAACGGCACATTGAAGCGTATCCTTGTAGAGGGAGGCTATTACGATGTAGCAGCTCAGAAATACCAGTTCTACATACAGGATTATCTGGGAAGCAATCGCATCGTATCCGATGCCAATGGTACAAGCAAGCAGTATACCCAATACTATCCGTTTGGCGCCGCATTCGGAGAAAATTCCGGAACTGAGACACAGCCCTATAAATACACGGGGCAGGAGCTGGATACGGACAGAGGATTGAATCTGTATGACTATCACGCCCGTCAGTACGATCCGGCTGTAGGACGTTTTCTGAGTATGGATCCGCTGGCGGAGAAATATTATTCGACGAGCCCGTATGCGTATTGCGGGAACAATCCCATTACACGAATAGATCCAACAGGTATGGATTGGTGGACAACAAACAATATGGATGAGGTGGAACGTATTCTTATGACATTAAAGACAGGAGGAGAGATCAATACAAGTTCATTCGGAGAAGAGTGGACACATGTAACAGATCAGGAACTTGCAGATGGGGTTGGTATCTTTGATGATGCCTCTTTAGGCTTTACTGTAAACGGTGAATCTTGGGAAAACGCGGGATATGGCATGAAAGATGGAATAGGAACCTTCGGAGTTGGTTTGAATTTTGACTATAACAACCCTTTTCATTATATAGGACCAGCAGTAGGTTTATCGTCATTACCAATAAAAATGTTGAAACCTATCGGAGCATTAAGTTCCCGAAGCGGTTCCTCGATACTGTCCTATACTCTTTCAAAAGCGGCACCTATAAAAATGGGAAAAACCGGTTCGAAAATTTCTTATTTGCTTACAGCTAGACATACAACCAATTTTGGACGTTTTGTAGGTCGTGCAGCAGGTCCGCCTGCCTGGTTGGCAACAGCATTGGATATACAGTACAACTTTGTTGCAGTTCCTAATATGAATCAGATAAAATATAATATACAAACAGGTAAAAACCCATTGGATGGTACCTTAAATCCTACAACAGGAGAATATTATATTCCCGGATCATTCAATTGGCTGAGAAAGTAATATCATATTATTTTTATTATTAAATAAAAAACGCAGTAGCATGAAAAAAGAGAATTTGATCTTGCTTCAAGAAGTAATCGGATTTATAGAAAAATTCAATCCGGTCTTTGAAGATATAGCAATGGATGAGTATACAACTATAGAAGAGGATTTAAGAATTACGGGAGAAGACGCAAATGATTTATTTATAGAATATGCTAAATATTTTAAAGTGGATATTTCTAAATTCATGATATCTGACTTTTTTCAGGAAGAATGTAGCTTTTATGCTGGTCCTAAACTGAGTCAAAAAAAAGATGCACAAACATTAAAACCTTTTACTGTTGGTGATCTGGTAAAAGGTGTAAAGGCTGGTAAATTAGATGAAAGTGTATTGAGTAATCCATAAACAGAATTCATTAGTCACCTATTCAGAGTAGAAATTCTACTCTGAATAGGTTTTATTATTTTCACATTAAAAACACAATAGCATGAATAAAGAGTAGTTGATACTGCTCCAAGAAGTTTTTGGATGTATAGAAAAGTTCAATCGGGTCTTTGAAGATATAATAATAAATTATGAATAAAGAACTATTGTATGTTGTTCTATTTATCTTATTTCTTATCGTAACTCCTGTTATATGGTTTAGGCAACATCGTAATTTCTATCAGATAGAGAATACCACCTTCAATGTATGGAAAAGGTGGGGAGGAACCTGTTACATCACACCTTACAGGTACATGGGTGTAACCCTTCCTAAAAAAAATTACATCACGGCTCCCAATGCCGGAGGTGTGAGTATTTATATAGTAGATGACTCGACATTCGTTCTTTCCGGATCTTCCGGTCACATGCGCGAACATCCTTTTGAGTTTTATCTCACGGATTATACATATATATTTGTAGATTATGATGATACAAGTCAGGAAAACAAACAGAAGTACGAACAATTATCAAAGGAGTATTTCGAGAAAGAAATTCCCTGTATTAGCATAGATATAAAAGAGAGTTATGCAGTAGTTT
>DALZBD010000247.1:0-6262 GCA_031977515.1 Bacteroides sp.
TTTCTACTGTAAAATTTGTATATGCGAAAATTAAAAATAACAGAGCTGAATAGATTGTCTGCTGAAGAGTTTAAGACAGCTGAGAAAATTCCATTGGTAGTTGTATTAGACGATATACGTAGTCTGCACAATGTAGGATCGGTATTTCGTACGGCAGATGCCTTTCGGGTAGAGCGTATCTATCTTTGTGGGATCACGGCTCAACCTCCCCATCCGGAGATTCATAAAACAGCTCTTGGAGCAGAATTCTCTGTAGACTGGATCTATAAGAAAGATACGCTGGAAGCAATTTCTGAACTGAAAGCACAGAACTATACACTATATGCTGTGGAGCAGACAGAAGGGAGTATTATGCTGGACAGGTTTGAAACGGAAACAGGCAGAAAATACGCAGTAGTTTTGGGCAACGAAGTAAAAGGAGTGAAGCAGGAAGTAATAGATGCCTGCAACGGTTGCATAGAGATTCCGCAATACGGTACCAAACATTCGTTGAATGTATCTGTTACAGCCGGCATTGTGATCTGGGATCTGTTCAAACGGTTGTACGATCGGTATTGATCCGGAGATCAGGAAATCATTCGAGGAAGAATCAGGATACGGATCAAAAATCCAAGTAATATAACAAGGATTCCGGTTCCTATACACACTCCGGATATAAATGTGTAGAGTTCGACGGACAAGAGTTGGTCGGGATGTTGGAAATGGTAATGGATAGTGACTTCATCGCCTTCTCGCATGGAAGAACTATAGGAGTTTAGGCGATTCCGATACATTTTGTCCTGAACTTTATAAGTAACAATAACCTGGTATCCTGTATGGGTTCCTCTTTTTTCCCTATGGGTAGAAGATTCCCATTCCAGTTTTCTTATTTCTTCAATTTTTGCCCGGGCCGGCAGGTAGTCTTTACTTTTCTTATGAATATAGACCAGACCGATAGATCCTGCTGCCATCAGGCATATACCCAGTACAAATACCAGTGTAAGTATCATTCCTGTTGTACGTGTTTGACGTGGGTTACGCATGACTATCGCAAAGAAATACGTTGTCCCGTCTTTGCACTTTCGATAGCTGCCTGTAAGATCTCTACTACAAGTAAATTATTTTCCAGGGAACTCCGGTCGTAGGGTTGAGACTGTATTTCTCCTCTGACTACAGCTTTGAGGTACAGAAACGGATCGTTGTAAGGCGAAGAAATACTTTCTTTGGCGAGCGATATACTTTCCTGTTTTTCTGAAGAATAAGCATTCATGTCCGTAGCATTGTTCTGATAAATATATCCCTTGGCACCGTAGACATGCATATCTTTGCGGTTCATGGGCCAGTTCCAGGAAGCCATGATCTGTACGGTAGCTGTGGGATATTCTACAAGTATCGTAGCATCATCATCTACCCGGGGATACAGATCCGGTTTTTGTTGTTTCAGTACAGCTGATACGGACAACGGACGTTCCCCATGAAACAACCAGGTAGCCAGATTGGCTCCGTAACATCCGAAATCGATCACCGCACCTCCACCGTTGAGTACCGGATCGGTGAGCCACTCGGTAAATACGTTCCTGCATCCGATCTCTATAGGGCCCTGATGTCCGTCAAATACATGGATGCGGGTTATTTCTCCAATCCCTGTAGGAGAAGGTTCCTGTATGCATTGATACAAAAGATCCAGGGAAGGATACCAGGTAGTTTCGTAATTGGTGAGCAGGTGAATGTGGTGTTGATCGGCCAACTGAGCCATCTTCCGGGCATGTTCGTTGCTCACTGCCAGAGGTTTTTCTACCATCACATGGATGCCACGGGGAGCACAGAGCTCTACTACTTGCAAGTGGTCGTAAATCGGTTCATAGACGATTACTGCTTCCGGACGGGTCTTGTCCAGCATTTCCGTCAGGTCAGCAAAGAAAAGTGCAGGGTCTGCTTTTCCTGTCAGTGGGTTATTGTTTCGTAACGTATCGTTCTTTTCGGAAATTCCTACGATGGTAAAATCGCCTCTGTCTACCCGTTGGACTACCTCATATATATGATCATGTGAAAGTCCTACAACTCCCAAACGCAGTGGTTCGCTGGCCCATAAGGCAGATGAAGAAAGAAATGAATAACTGATTGCCACAAGAAAAACGATAAGTTTGCAAAATGATTTCATGAGTGTATAGATTGAATACACAAATATAGAATATATCCCGATAAAAGATGGGAAACCCCAGGAAAGAGAGAGGGTCTTTTTACGAAAACGTTTGAAATGAAAGTAATATAATCTTTACAACTGACCACTTTCTACCAGAATGGCAATCCGTTCGATCATCTGGTCTGCTCCCTGCGGATCGTATTCCTTCTTCAGACTCGCACCAAACAGTCCGGCAAAGGTCTGATAAAATCCTGCTTTGAACGAACCCATAAACGCACGTACCAGTTCGTAAGAAGATTGGTTGCACTCGCGGTCTACCAGTTTGATCAGCATCTTTCCCTGTGAAAAGGAAAGCTTCTTCATCTCCGCCGTATATTGTTGTTTCAGTCCTTTTTCTACCCGGCTGATGTGTTTCTTTCGTTCCTTCTCGTTGGGTAAAGTCTGCAGGTATTCATAGGTTTCGATCAATGTGCTTTTGATCATTTTCGCATAAGGAAGGGTCTTCTTTACGTTGTAGACCATGCGGTCGTATTCCTTGCGTTGCTTTTCGTTTTTAAAAACAAGCGGCTTGAAGATATGTACCTGAGGAAGCTGCACACAAGGGATGGTATCACCTTTGTAAATACACATAGCCACAATGTACCCGTCAGGAGAAGATTCTTTCTTCTGAGTCTGGGCACATACTTTAGATATCCCTACAGAGGCTATCAGGAGTAGAATAGTTATGCCGATCCTTAGGTTCATAATACAAATATAGCCCATATCCGTGATTTTCATTACGTTCTATTTGTATTATTAACCTATTTAAAATAAATTTGCGGTGTTACTTTAAATCTTTTAGCACACATTTCCCGACAAAAGGCAGAAATTTTTTTGTCTGCAGATGTGTCTGTAAAACCTGACTTACTATGAGAAACACAAACAAACACCTCTTGCTGTGTCTTTGTATGGGAGTGTATCCCTTGTTCTTTCACGCACAATCTCCTCAGCCCGATTGGGAAGAGTGGATTGAGAACTGGGCAGATCCCGAGGAAGAGAGTAGTATCGACTGGGAAAGTCTGATCGAAGAATGGACCTTTCGCCTGGACGAACCCGTTGATCTCAACAGTACCACCCGCGACCAGCTTGAATATTTTCCTTTTCTTACAGCATCCCAGATAGAAAATATCCTGGCCTATGTATACATTCATGGGCCTATGCAGACCTTGTATGAATTGCAACTGGTAGAAGAGATGGATCTGCAAACGATAGAGTATTTACTTCCCTTTGTTACGATCCGTCAACCTGTGGCTGAAAACCATTTTCCTTCTCTCAGACAGGTATTCCGCTACGGCAAACATCAACTGATCACCCGGCTGGATGTTCCTTTCTATACCCGCAAAGGATATGAACAAAATTACCTCGGTACTCCTCACTACCATTCGTTGCGTTATAGTTTTCGTTACAAAGACCGGGTACATACAGGGATGACCGCTGAAAAAGATGCCGGAGAACCTCTGTTTGCTCTGCACAACAAACAAGGATATGATCATTATTCCTTTTATCTGCTGGTGAAAGATATTGGTCCGTTGCATACATTAGCCATAGGTAATTACCGAGTCGGTTTTGGCGAAGGGTTGGTGATGGGAAATGGATTTCTGACCGGAAAGAGCTCCACACTTTCTAATCCCGATCTGCGGGCTTCAGGGATTCGTAAACACTCTTCTACCGACGAAACCAACTACCTGCGGGGAGTGGCTGCCAGCATTCCCTGGAAAAACTGGATGTTGACTGCTTTCGTATCTCACCGATCTCTGGATGCCATTACCCAGGGAGATACGATCACTTCAATACAGAAAACCGGTCTGCACCGGACAGCTAAGGAGGCAGAACGCAAAGGAGTGGCACAGATGTGGGTTACAGGAGGGAACATCTGGTATACAGGCCGTCATTACCGCATAGGTGCCACAGGGATATATTATGCATTTGATCGTCCGTATATACACACTCTGCCCAAATATGCCCGCTACAACCTGACCGGACAAAGATTTCACAACACAAGTATAGATTATGCTGCACGGTATCAGCGCTTTTTCTTTTCCGGAGAGTCTGCCCTGGGAAAAAGTGGAACCGCTTTTTTGCATCATCTGCAATATACAGCTGGAACCGCTACACGTATCCGGTTGACCCATCGTTACTATGCACATGACTATTGGGCGTGGTTTTCCCGGGCGTTTGCCGAAGGCAGTCAGGTACAAAATGAAAACGGCTGGTACCTGTCTGCCGAAGTCTCTCCCTGGCGGGGCATCCGTTGGTTTGCCTCTGCCGATCTGTTTTCGTTTCCCTGGTGGAGATACCGGATCAGTAAACCTTCTCAGGGAATGGATCTGTGGACACGGCTCACCTGGGACCCTTCACGAACCGTCTCTATGTATCTCAATTACCGGTACAAGCAGAAAGAAAGAGATGTATCCGGTACGAAAGGAGAGGTGATTTTACCTATCCATCACCATCGGTGGCGTTACCGGTTCAGTTATCAGCCTGTAAAAGGTATTGGACTTCGTACTACCGTAGATTACAATCGGTTTCATTCCCGAGGAGAAGAAGTTTCCCGAGGATATCAATTGACCCAGATGGCGCGTGGTAACTTCTTCAGTTCTGGCTTGAAATGGGAAATACAAGGCAGTTATTTCCATACCGACGACCATGACAGCAGGGTATATATCAGTGAAAAGAATATGCTCTATACTTTCTATACCCCCTCTTTCTCCGGAAAAGGGTGGAGGTGGGCAGCTCATCTGCGTTGGGATTGGAAAAAATACCTGATGGTCATGGCCAAGTGGGGACAGACTCGCTATCTGGACCGGGAATTTATCGGTTCGGGTAACGACAAGATTGATAGTTCGGTGAAAAGTGATCTGCAGATGTTGTTGCGGCTTTCGTGGTAATTCAAACAACTATAATAGATCTTAGAAATTGTTAGGATTTAGCTTGTTTGTTTATTTTTTAGACGTAAAGTACTAGCTTCTCTACACAGATTGTGTTTTCTTTTGAAGGTGATACACTTGTAGAGACGCAATACTTTGCGTCTAAAAAAAAGAAATAAGTAAGAAAAAAGAGCGAAGAAAGATAATGAAAGCCGAGTGCAGACAAGCAAATTTGTTTGTATTCTATGCCAAGATGTATCCTGTCTTATGTAACTTCTATACTAAATGATTCATAGAAAATCCTAACAGTTACTTAGAAAAGAATATACATAATCAGAGGGGAAGTTGTATCTGAAAATCGGTACATACAACTTCTACAATATTGTCGTAAGCAGTGATATAAATATGTCTTAATCCGTGGAAACCTCTTTTGTTATCATTCATAAGCACCAGATCAGAGTCTATTATCTCTTCTATGGATGCGTCGGATTCAGAAGAATCAAACATATCATAGTATTCTTCCGAACGAATGGCACCTGCCATTTCATCAGAACATATTTGAAAGAATAATAGTTTATCGAATATACAGACCAGATCAAAAAAAGGTTTCGGATAATCAGGTTTGATTTTGCATAAGCGAACAGCAGCACTGAAAGTAATTTCATATTTCAGGCGATCCATAGCTTTTACAGACGTTACCACCAATGCACCACGTCCCCGTATGGAACCTATTTTATCTATTGGGACAGATTGTAAGTACATATTATACTATGTAGCAGGAATGAATATAGTCCTGCTTTTTGTATATGTTAGTATAAAAGATAGAACTTGAAAGCAAAGTCATTGTTTCAGAGTTCGTAAGAACTGCATCTGTTCTTCGGATAAAAAACGTTTGGGCAAGATAAATGCGACTCCCTCTTTTTGTATCCATAGAAAAATGCTGTTTTTATTTTCACTGATCTTACATACCATATTGAACTTCACTTTACTTTCTGAACTTTCTGCTTTGGCATATATTTCTTCAGGGGTGATGGTATAATGTATCTGCTCTCTGAATTTGTTTTTATACAATCTTTTTCCAGCATAATAGGGATATAAAAAATAGAATACCACATACAGGCACAGAAGCCACATAAATGGATTATCCATAAAATAAGAAGGATAGATTATAAGATTATATAACAGTATAATAGCTATCGAACTAAAAAGCACGATTTTTAGTAGTTTCCTTCTA
>DALZBD010000248.1:0-6252 GCA_031977515.1 Bacteroides sp.
AAGGTAAAGGAAGAGCCCGCACGTGAGCTCTTCCTTTTTGTTTATCCGTCCGGTTGCTCCTTTCACTCCTTACATCCATTTGCTAAATAGACAGAGATTCTCTACTTTTGTAGAAGAAATCTGATTGTATTCCAAACATCAAAAACAATGAAACTATTATTTAATATACTCTGGCTCATATTCGGTGGCCTGGTCACCGGACTTTCTTATTTAATCTCCAGCCTGGTCCTGATGATCACTATCATCGGCATACCTTTCGGACTGCAAACCCTGAAAATGGCACAACTGGCTTTCTGGCCTTTCAATAAGGAGGTGCAGACAGTATCTCATACAGGGGGATGCCTGAACCTGATCATGAATATCATCTGGATCTGCATAGGGGGTATCTGGATCTGTCTTGAACACCTTTTCTTCGGGATCCTGCTTTGTATCACTATTATCGGTATTCCTTTCGGATTGCAGCATTTCAAACTGGCTGCTCTGGCGCTGACACCGTTTGGGAAGAAGATTGTGTGAAGTATGTCCGGAAAATGTAAATGAATGGTGGTCCGATCCATCACTTTTTTGATATTTTCTACAGATGTATCACTGGAAAATGCAGATAAATTTTGGTCCAACCCACTTGTAGAGACGCAATACCTTGCGTCTCAGATTCCTGTTCATTTTCAAAATGATAGAGAATGAAAAAAATATCTGAGACGTACGATATTTGAGACGTAAGGTATGTGATAAACAGGACATTTGAGACGCAAGGTGTGTGAGACACAGGACGTTTGAGACGTAAGATGTGTGAGACACAGGACGTTTGAGACGCAAAGTATTGCGTCTCTACAAGTAAATCAATTCCGATTATTATTTATTTCTGTGAGTCCTTGTGTTCTGTCTCTGTATTCTCTTCACTTTCCTCTGTTTCCGCTTTTAAAGCAGCCTGTGCAGTACGCCTTTTCAGCAACCGTTTTTTCCAGAACAGATCGGTCCATTTATTGAATTCTTTCCGGTAGATAATACCTATTCCCTGTGTGGTGAGTCCTGCACGTGTGTAGTAGCGGTCGTTGGTCTCGTTGTATCCTTTTAGGCGGATATCCCCCGAGCGTGTCAGTAACCATTCGGCCTGGAAATCCCCCACAAAGTTGGTGGTAGACAGCGGATTGTCTCTGTAGCCGAAATTACCATTTACCAGCAGGCGGTTGTTGAGCAGCTGTCCCGAGAGGATGGCCTCTACCTCCATATCTGTCCATCCCTTATCGCCTGTACTCAGGTTGGTACCCAGACTCCAGTTGTTATTATTGATAACCTGTGAAAACAGGTTGTTGAGCTGTCCCGACAGGGTAGAAGAGAGTACCGAAGTCATCATATTCGAACTCTGTGTAACCCCCGCATAGTCAGGAGTATAAAACTTCCCGATCCCCAGCAGGTAAAGGATCTGCATATTCAACTCCTCTTCCGTGTTGGTATATTGGCGCACGATGGTCTGTATCTCATCCCGCTCGTTGGGAAGTTCGATACCCAGTTTGATCGTTGGCTGTGTCAGGCTTCCCGAGAGGTTCATCAGGCAGTTGACACGGACATTCGGGTTCTTGTCCACAAGTGTACCCTCGGCGATCAGGTCATTCAGCGAAGCCGAATTCACCGTATAGACCGCCTGAATATCCATATTGGCATCAAACGGGTCTCCGTTGAACAGGATATTACTTCCATCCTGGATGATGAAGTCTTTACGGATCACCTCCTGCAGACTGAATTTATAGATACCCTGACTGATGCGGTAACTGCCAAACAGCTTCACATCCCCTTTGTTGAAGAATTCCGTACGTATGCTACCGTTGCCACGGGCACTGATGTAATCTCCGGCAACGGGATCCATAATGATACGCACAGATGCGTCCGGAGTGGCATCTACAAGAATATTCAGCCGGATATCTGTTTCCGACTCTTCCTCTTCCTCCTGTTGGAGGAACCGCTGGTAATCGCTCGAGACGTTATACACAGAGTCCGGTTGCACGCGTCGTGGGGTCTTGTCCACGAAATTAATGAAATGGGTGCTCGTGGCCATGGCAGCCGTAGCCAGGCTATAGACAAAATTGGTATGGCGGTTGGTGGTCATAGCCGCATCTACATTCAACGCATCCCTGTTTCCCGAAAGACGCGCGTTGCCCGACGCATAGACCGTACCATAGAACGGGAAGTCCGGAGTCTCGTGCGTATTCATGACCAGCATATTGCGTACGTTTATGTTGAACAGGTAGTTCATCTGGTCAAAATTCCGGTGGCTGAGGTGGCCATCTACAACTCCTCTATGCCCTTCCGGGTCGGAGATGGCTACTTGTCTGAACTGGATCTGATCCGGTATCGCGTGTATGCTATCGTTTACGGTAAACGTGGTATTGAGGATGTCGATCTTTAAAGAGGCATTCGTCATCAGGTCTCCCTCCACGTTCATTTCTCCGAACTTCCCGAAGAGCCGGGCCTTGCCATTTACCCTTCCCTGCAGTTCGGAAGCTATATTCTGCATATAGAATCCGAGGAATTTGATATTCGTATTTTTTGCATCGATAGACAAATCGAGGCCGCCGTTGGGTCGGATCGGATAGATGTAACCATTGACGTATGTATCCGCAATTTCCCCTTCCTGAATGTGAGCATTCAGCAAGATCCCATTCACCTCGTCGTTCCACATACCATGGACATGGAGATCTCCCAGAAGACCGTCGTTGAAACTGAAATCCTTTACGAACAGCTCCGTATTCATCTCAGGCTTTTTGAATACCCCGGAAGCATACGCCTTACCTGTGGCATATCCTTTGAAATCGACAGTATTTACTTTGGCAATATCAAATACATAGCTGATATCGATCTCTTTCAGATCCACCACGATCGAATCGCTGTATTCTTCCGAAGCTTTCCCGTTGATCCTGACAAACTGATCTTTGTGACTGAGGTAGAAATCGTCTACAGACACACTACCTGGTTGTATGTTGATGTGCGACGGATGAAGCTGCCAGATCGAATCGTTGAGGATAAGTTCCGTCGGATGGATATCCACTTTTGTACGCAGGAAAGAACGTTCCGCCTGTGTACGCAGAAAAGAAGTCGTGGCCGAGAGTTCGCCGCTATAGGTCACAGAACTGTTGTTTCCCCAATTCAATCTGGAAACGATCCTGTCTTCTTTGGTTTGAGCTTCCAGAGAGATATTCACAGCTCCGGTAGGGCGCTGGCTGGTAAAACGCAGGGTACTTGTAAAATAATCCCCGGGATTCTCGCACAGGATCATACCCGATTCGATAAAGAAATTGCCGTATCTCAGACGGGGGAAATAACCATGTACGCGCAACCGCTGTTTCTCATCGTTCAGGTAACCCTTAATCGTGATCGGATTGTAGATACGCAGAGGAACATCGAACACAGTAGAGAGTAACTCAGCATCCGACATCTGCAATTCGAAACTGAAGTCGTTGTGCGAATCAGAGAGGGTTTTCTCCGGCAGCACCACAGAAGGAAGGTAACGTTTGAGCGTGTTGAGAACACTGTGGGAGAGTGTACGATAGGAATAGCTACCTTCAATATTGGCCTGCAAAAACGGAGAGCGGACAGACAATTGATTGTCCGAGCCCTGTCGGGAAGCAGCGATACGCAGATTGTCCAGGAAATAATGTTTTTCCGGAGAGACATACAGAAAACTGTCGACATTGATCTCCCCGATCATTTCATCCACATTCCTGCCCGTAAAGTCCGCAGTCAGTTTCAATGAGAACTCCGTATCTTCGTATTTCTCGGTAAGATGGAGATCGTGCGGGCGGAATCCCGTCACTACCGCTGTGAAATTGAAAGAAGGGGTCCGGTCGGCCAGGTAGAAACTTCCGTTCAACAAAGCAGATCCATTGTCGTCGTTCAGGGCAACTTCCCCGTTGAACCCTCCGCGTTGGTACGTTCCGTCGATGGTTATGTTCTCATAATTGTATGCACTGTATTCGATAGAACTCACCAGTCCTTTCATTTCGATCGAAGGCAATTGAGATTGCCGGTGTTTTCCGTTGACATCCAGATTAAAAGTCACGTTGCCGAATTGTTCGTTTGCGATCAGGCTGCCCAGATCGAATTCCGGTGTTTTTATCCCTCCCGAATAAGAAAAGAGTCCCAATTCTTTATCCGTACTCAATTTGACGTCTGTCCGCAAGGTTCCCAGACCTGTTTGTAAAACTCCGTAGGTAACAAGATCCGTAAAATATCCCGATACCTCTCCGCGGAAAGAAAGATTGCCCAGTCTCTCCAGCGCAGGAGGCATACCCTGGTAATTGTCACTCAGGTTGCGCAGCAGAAAATCTATACCCCGGCTGTCGGCAGACAGTTGGGACAAATGGCCGAAAACAAAGGCATCTTCCGGACTCGACAACTCCTGAAAAGAGACATTCCCGTGCAGGCGGACATGATCTCCTACAACGATGTTCAGGCGGGGACAGTTTAGGTAATTGACCGTTCCATCGGCATCGATCTCTACGGATATCTTCTCGGAGAAATTGTCAAAAGCCGGGACGAAAGCAGCAAAATCCCGCAACGTGATGTGAGAAGGCAGCATACGGAAATTAAATTCTACCTCCTGGGCGAATTGCCGGAAGGCTCCGAGACTATCGTAACTGAACCGGATGGTGTCTGTAACCAATGCTGTTCCCGGCAGGTCGACTGACAGGTTCTCTATACGCATCTCTTTGTCATTGCCCAATACCTTCATACTGAGTTTCTGGAGTTCAAGGCCGGAATATTCATCTACACTCAATCGTTTTACCGCTGCATGGATAGAGTCGTTTTGCAGGGCTTTGAGGGAGATATTGGCTATGATATTATTGAGATGTATGTGACTGGGGTTGAATCTGCCCGGGGTCTCCTCTTCCGACCATACGTCATACGATACTTTGCCACGGCGGATAAGAAGGGAGTTGATACGTAGGTCCAGATCCAGATCTGTCGGAGTTTCCGGAGTGAGAGCATCAATAACAAACTGGAAATTAGGAGGGGTATCCGGGGTTTCCTTATGAAGCTGTATGTTAAATCCGAAAAGCTGTACGTTGCTGATGGAGATTTTCTGTTGCAACAAAGGCAGGAAATCAAATTTGGCCGATAAACGGGTCACTTTCAGCATCTCGTCGCCGTTTCGGTCATTCATCAGCAGATCATCTATGATGATCCGGTTGAGCAATCCCATATTTACCCGTCCGATGGATACAGTGGTGTCGAACAACTGAGACAACTCCCAGGCAATGAACACAGACATTTTTCGCTGAATATAAGGAATATTCAGCAAAATAATAGTTCCGATGTATACCCCCAGTGTAATACCCAGAATCCAACGCAGTGTTTTTTTTAGTGCTCTGATAGCCTGTATTTAATTAAAATAACAGCTTTATAAATTGTCTGTTTCTTTTTTCGGTTTGTTTCAGATTCGTCTGTACGATTGTCAGCGGGAATCAAAAGTTTAAACATTCTTTGATTTAGAATGGTAAGCGACTGTTTGATAATCGACAGAATCGTAAACAATCGCTTTCCTTCCCAAGTCATGGCTTGGGAGAGATGAAGTCGCTTACGATACAGTTACTTACGATGCAGTTACTTACGATTTTGTAACTAAATCAAAGAACATATAGACTTTTGACACTTTCTCCATCTCTTGCGCCTGAAAGAACAGAGAAGCCCGAATCAGCCAACAAAAATATAAAATATAATAGTATCAATCCTACTTTTATCACTACTTTTGCAGCGTTTAAACTTCTATTCACTTATGAGTACAATAATATTGGGGATCGAGTCTTCCTGTGATGATACTTCTGCTGCTGTGATCAGAGACGGCTATCTGTTGTCTAATGTCATTGCAGGGCAGGCTGTGCACGAAGCGTATGGAGGAGTAGTACCTGAATTGGCTTCGAGGGCTCATCAGCAAAATATAGTTCCTGTTGTACATGAAGCTTTGAAAAAGGCGGGAGTCAGCAAAGAAGAGTTGAGTGCCGTGGCCTTTACCAGAGGCCCGGGACTGATGGGGTCTTTGCATGTGGGCGTATCTTTCGCAAAAGGGTTTGCGCGTGCGTTGGATATCCCGCTTGTCGATGTTAACCATCTGTCTGCTCATGTGTTAGCGCATTTTATTAAAGAAGAGAATGAAGAACATCGTGCTCCGGAATTTCCTTTTTTATGCTTGTTGGTTTCCGGAGGGAATTCACAGATCATCCTCGTCAGAGCTTACAATGATATGGAGATCCTCGGACA
>DALZBD010000249.1:0-6247 GCA_031977515.1 Bacteroides sp.
CTTGTAGAGACGCAATACTTTGCGTCTCCTCCCTGTGCCTTCTCCCGGCGTTTCCTTTCCAACATTTCCTCCCTGTGTCTTTTCCTTCCAATGCCTCCTTTCTGCATCTTCTCCCAATGTCTCCTCCCAACGTTTCATCTCTTTTGTATTTTTCCGGGACCATCCGCTGGTAAGTGTTTGAAATGAAAGATATTTAAGAATGCGAAATAATGGAGGATATATATATGAGACAGCCTCTACAAGTGGATCGGACAAAAGCAAGACATAAAAAAACCGGTGGAGAATAGATTCTCCACCGGTTCTATGATTATGATTTACAATCGTTTATTTCACAACAATAGGTCTGTATTTAGGAACCAGTGTCTTCATCACGATCCAGCCTATCAGGTAAGCTACCGCACAGAATGCAAATACAATCGCATATCCGGTACTTTTTGTACCCCATGCTACTTCACTGTAGTCGAACAGGATACCGCTACCTTTGTTGATGAAGAAAGAACCAATACCTCCGGCCATACCGCCGATACCAGTAATGGTGGCAATCGCGGATTTCGGGAACATATCCCCTACGGTAGAGAAGATATTTGCAGACCATGCCTGGTGTGCCGAACCTCCGATGGCGATCAGCAGAATAGGGATCCAGTATCCGTTTCCACCCAATGCTTCCACGTGTCCCAGCGGCTGAGCCAGCAATACTACCAGTGGGAAGAAGGCGATGATCAACATGGCACGCATACGTCCCGCGTATGGGTCCATTCCTTTGTTGATAAAGTAAGTCGGGAACTTACCTCCGTAGATCGAACCCACCACAGTGATGGTATACAATACGGCGATAGGCAAAGCAATGTCACTACCTGTCATCGAATATTCAGCCTTCAGATAAGCCGGAGTCCAGAACAGGAAGAACCACCATACACCGTCGGTCATGAATTTACCAAAAGCAAATGCCCAGGTCTGTTTGTATTTCAGACAGTCTAAGTAAGACAATTTAGGACCTGTAGCTTCCTGAACAGGAGTTTCCACATCATCCTGAAGGATATAATTACGTTCCGCGTCATTCATTCTTTTGCTGGTTTTTGGGTCTTCATACAACCACAACCAGAAGATAAGCCAGATAAATCCTACCGCACCCACAACAATAAAGGCAGTTTCCCAACCCCAGAGTTCGGCCATAACCGGTACGGACAGAGGAGCCACAATAGCACCTACATTGGCACCGGAGTTGAAGATTCCTGTAGCAAAGGCACGGTCGCGCTTGGGGAAGTATTCCGCTGTCGCTTTGATCGCTGCCGGGAAGTTCCCTGCTTCACCGAATGCCAGTACAACACGGGCGATAACGAACATGATCACACTGGTGGATGCAATCACTGCAACTAAAGAAGGATCAGTCGCTGATCTCAGTGCTTCTGCATCGGGCAATCCGGTTCTCCATTCGGTAGCCAGACCGCAGATCGCGTGTATCATGGCACCCAATGACCAAATCCCAATGGCCCAGGCATATCCCTTCTTTGTCCCGAGACGGTCTACAAATCTTCCGGCAACCAGCATAGAAATAGCATAAGCCAGGGAGAATATGGCTGTAATCGTTCCATAGTCACTGTCGGTCCAGTGAAACTCTTCTGCTAAGAGGGGTTGTAATAAAGAAAGAACCTGTCGGTCCAGATAGTTAATAGTAGTCGCTGCAAAAAGCAGTGCACAGATCGTCCACCTGTACTTTGTCATTTTTTCGTTTACCGTCTGAAATGTACTCATGATATTCGATTTAAAATTAATTAGTTTTATTTTGGTGCCAAAATTAGGAAATATTTGTCCGATCAGACTACAAATATTGACTAATTTGGTGCATAAATTGTCCGAATCTTATCAATATCGTGCAAAAATAGCATATTTTCCTTCAGAACCACCGTTTGCGTACACGAAAATTCAAATATTACACGTATTCGAACGAAAACTACACTTTTGTCAGGGAAAATAGGACTATTTTTGTATCCGTGAGAAATTGAATCTATATACCTGATAAGAAATGGGCAAGATCAAAACCATTTCTTAAAAACTCAACTGAATAACCATGAATAAAATGATCCGTAAGATTTTTGTAGTTGCTGCCGTGGTGATGACCTTTCCGGTGGTTGCCCAGCAGGTAAATGACCAGTTGCCCTGGTCGGTACGTATGACTGAGTCGGAGATGATCCGGTGTCCGGAATCCTGGCAGCTCGATTTTCAGACCCGGTTGAAGTGGGACTATTGTCACGGTCTCGAATTGCAGGCCATGATGGATGTATACGACGTATATAAAAATGAAAAGATCTTCGATTACGCCGTGGCATACGCGGATACAATGGTACAGGCAGACGGAAGTATCCTGACCTACCGACCCGAAGAGTACAACATCGATCGGCTCAATCCGGGCAAATACCTGTTCCGCGTGTATGAACAGACCAAAGACGAGAAGTATAAAAAAGCCATTGATCTGCTGCGCAGTCAGCTGGATACCCATCCGCGCAACTACGACGGAGGTTTCTGGCACAAACAGGTATATCCCAATCAGGTATGGCTCGATGGTGTATACATGGGATCTACTTTTTATGCGGAATATGCTTTCCGCAACAACCATCCGCAGGACTATGCCGATGTCGTGAACCAGATCCTGATGGCAGCCCGGCATACATACGACGAGAAGACCCAATTGTTTAAGCATGCCGCAGACATCAGCCGCAGCGAGCGCTGGGCCGATCCCGTCACGGGACATTCCGCTCACAGTTGGGGACGCGCGATGGGATGGTATACCATGGCCATTGTGGACGCACTGGAATTTATCCCTACCCGGCAGGAAGGACGTGATTCGGTTCTCGTCGTTCTCAATCATATCGCAGAACAGCTGAAGGCCATACAGGACCCGGCTACCGGCACCTGGTATCAGGTGCTCGACCGCAGCGGAGATCCGGGCAATTACCTCGAATCCACCTGTACCACCATGTTTGTATACTCTCTCTTCAAAGCCGTGCGCAAAGGATATCTCGACCGTTCGTACTTAGACGTAGCTATCAGAGGATACAAGGGCATACTGGATACCTTTATCAAGGTAGATGACAACGGTGTGGTTTCCATCAGCAACTGTTGTGCGGTGGCCGGATTGGGAGGAAAGAACTACCGTTCGGGAGACTATGAATATTACCTGAGTGAGGAAGTGCGTGACAACGATCCCAAGGCAGTAGGCCCCTTCATCATGGCCAGTCTGGAGTGGGAAAACCTGCAAAGACTTTTTCCCGGAATAAAATAAAACGACCTTATGAAACGAAACTACCTTTTTCTTACTTTATTGCTGTTGTGCCTTGGCACGGCAGGTGCCAGAGAATACAAAGATACCCTGCGGATAGCCCGTGACGGTACGGGAGACTTCCGTACACTGACCGAGGCAATGGAAGAGATACGGGCTTTTATGGACTACAACGTCACGGTGTATATCGCCAAGGGGGTATACAAAGAGAAAGTGGTAATACCTTCCTGGATCAAAAATGTACAGTTTGTAGGGGAAGATGCCCAGCAGACGATCATCACCTACGATGACCATGCCAATATCAATAAGATGGGTACCTTCCGCACCTATACCGTGAAGGTAGAGGGAAGTGATATTACTTTCCGCAACCTCACCATTGAGAACAATGCGGCACAGCTTGGACAAGCCGTGGCACTGCATACCGAAGGAGACCGTCTGTCGTTTATAGGTTGTCGTCTGCTGGGCAATCAGGATACGGTGTTTACCGGCTCGGAAGGTACACGCCTCTATTTCAAAGATTGCTACATTGAGGGTACGACCGACTTTATATTCGGTCCTTCGACAGCATTGTTCGAATCCTGTCAGATCCATAGCAAACGCAATTCGTACATTACGGCGGCTTCTACCCCTCCCGGAGTAGCGTATGGATATGTATTTAAAGATTGCAGGCTGACAGCCGATCCGGAAGTAGACAAGGTGTACCTCGGACGTCCGTGGCGGCCTTATGCGGCTACTATCTTTATGAATTGTGAGATGGGAGACCATATCGTAGCCGAAGGATGGCACAACTGGGGCAATGTGGAAAATGAGAAGACTGCCCGGTATGCCGAGTACAACAGTACAGGCCCGGGAGCAAATCCAAAGGCGCGTGTTGGCTGGAGCAGCCAGATCACTCGCAAGGAAGCAGACGCGTATACGGTTCAGAATATCTATAAGGAGTGCAGTGAATGGATTCCTGTCAGATAAAGGAATGATCAGACAAAAGAGGCAGTCAATGAAAGTGTTGTCTGCCTTTTTTTAGACAGAAGAACAAAAGAACATATTTTTTTTATGACTTTCCTGTAAGGTCTGAATTTACTTCATTGAATTTTTATGTTCTTTTGTTCTTATGTCTGAAAAACAACTTTCACTTTTTTGTATAAAATCGGAACAGTTACCAAGAGGATCATGTCATGAAAAAGACTGTTTTAAATTATATAGTTATCATTGTTTTATTACTCTGCTTCTTACCTGTTGTCCGAGCACAGAAAACTCCGATACCCTGGCAACACGGTCCGCTGAGGGTTTCGGAAGAGGGACGTTATCTCCGTCACGAAGACGGTACTCCTTTTTTCTGGCTGGGAGAGACCGGTTGGTTGCTTCCTGAAAGACTGGATCGGGACAAAGCGGAGTATTACCTAGAGAGTTGCCGTAAAGGTGGCTTCAATGTTGTACAGGTACAAACCATGAATGGAGTACCTGCCATGAATGTATACGGGCAATCCTCGTTGCCTTTTGGTTTTCATTTTGAGCAGATCGATCGTCCGGGAGTATACGGCTACTGGGACCACATGGACTACATTATAGATACGGCTGCCCGGAAGGGGATCTATATCGGTATGGTATGTATATGGGGCGGATTGGTGAAAGGCGGTCTGATGGATGTGGAAGAGGCACAGCGCTACGGGGAGTTTCTGGCTCACCGGTACAAAGATCGTCCCAATGTTATATGGATGATCGGAGGGGACATACGTGGGGATGTTAAGACGGAAGTATGGGAAGCACTGGCAGAGAGTATCCGTTCGATAGATACCAACCACCTGATGACTTTTCATCCTTTCGGGCGTACGTCCTCCGCCATCTGGTTTCACAATGCCGAATGGCTGGATTTTCACATGTTCCAGAGCGGCCATCGCCGGTACGGACAGGGGGTAGGAGAGGATCATGAGATACTGGGAGAGAATATGGAGGAAGACAATTGGCGGTATGTGGATTATTCCCATGCACTGCTTCCTCTGAAGCCGGTGATCGATGCAGAACCAATCTATGAGCATATCCCGCAAGGATTACATGATCCTGAAGAGCCCCGCTGGCAGGCTTGTGATGTGCGACGGTTTGCTTATTGGTCTGTATTTGCCGGTTCATTCGGGCATACGTACGGACACAATGCTATCATGCAGTTTCTCAAACCGGGAGTAACTCCTGCCTACGGTGCCCATGAAATGTGGTACGAAGCACTGCACGCTCCGGGATTCAATCAGATGAAATACCTCAAGGCGTTGATGCTGACTTTTCCTTTTTTTGAGAGGATTCCGGATCAGGAGATCATTCAGGGGAAGAACGGACAACAGTACGAGCGGATTATTGCTACACGGGGCAATGATTATATGTTGGTCTATAACTATACCGGAAGACCTTTTGTGGCAGATCTTTCACGCATCACTGGAAAAGACAAAGACGCCTGGTGGTACAATCCCTCTACGGGAGCATTGAACTATTTGGGTACTTATACAGATGGGAGTGTATCTTTCCAGCCGGAAAACAGTGGATCGGATGTGGATAAAGACCGGGTGTTGGTGGTTACGGATGCTTCTAAGGAGTATCTGATGCGGAAAGATTATCGGTTGGTAGAATAGTGGATGGAAAGGGTAAAGTGGGAGTTCAGGAGTGGAGAATTCTTTATTGTATTCCGATGTTTGCGCAACGTAAACTATCTGTAGCCTCGAACCTGCGGTCGACGCACTCAAAGAGCTACAGATAGATTATTGATACAATGTTATTATTTATTGTTCAGAAAATCAGCCCTCATCGGGGTGAAACAATCGATCAGTACTCCGGCTTCGAGACAGGTGCAGCCGTGTAATACATCCGGCTCCATATACAGTCCGTCTCCGGGTTCAACGATCTTTGTTTCGTCACCGACAGTGAATTCAAATCTGCCACTCACCACATAAGTGGTCTGTGTGTGATAATGCGTATGCGGGGTACCTA
>DALZBD010000250.1:0-6236 GCA_031977515.1 Bacteroides sp.
TATCTGCCTCATATCTCCGGAACCGGCGCTTATCGCCATTCTCTGAAAGGAATATCGCTTCTGAGCGATCATCAGAAAGAATCTCTCCGGGGATTGGGTACGGGTATGGAAGGAAGCATTCAGCAGTTTGCCCAATCTGTAGCCACTCAGTATCCCGATCTGATCCCTTTGCTTTCTTCGCTGGGCAATACGTTGCCTGAAGCGCTGAATGGAATGGGAGGTGCACTTGTGGATGCATTGGAAACCGACTCCCGTAATATATATATAGGAACAGTGACACTTACCCAGCCCATATATATGGGAGGGAAGATACGCGCTTATAATAAGATCAGCAAATATGCAGAAGAGCTGGCGCGTGAACAGCACGAAACCGGAATGCAGGAACTCATTCTGAGTACGGACCAAGCCTACTGGCAGGTAGTCTCTTTGGTACACAAACGAAACCTGGCACTGGGATATCTGGAACTACTCAACAAACTGGACAGCGATATGGAAAAACTGATCGCAGAAGGTGTAGCCACTGTAGCCGATGGACTGAGTGTAAAAGTAAAAGTGAACGAGGCCGAAATGACACTGACCAAAGTGGAGAATGGGCTCAGCCTTTCACGTATGTTGCTTTGCCAGATCTGTGGTCTCGAGATCGATTCACCCATCAGGCTGGCCGACGAGTCAGCAGAAAACCTTCAACTGTCACGGATCTCTGCAGAGGTAGATATCAACACAGCTTTTGCCAATCGTCCGGAACTGCGCAGTCTGGAACTGGCCGGGAACATCTACCGCCAGAAGGTGAATGTGGCTCGTGCCGAGCACCTGCCTTCCATTGCACTGACCGGAAGCTATATGGCTACCAATCCGAGTTTCTACAACGGTATTCAGAATAAATTCCGGGGTACCTGGGCGGCTGGAATCGTGTTGCAGGTACCTATCTGGAGCTGGGGCGAAGGAACCTACAAGGTAAAAGCTGCAAAGGCAGAAGCAAATATCGCACGCTATCAATTGCTGGATGCCCGGGAGAAGGTAGAACTCCAGGTCAATCAGTCGGCATTTCAGGTGAACGAGGCAGCTAAAAAACTGATCCTGGCGGAAAAGAACCTGGAAAAAGCCAACGAAAACCTGCGTTATGCCAATCTGGGATTTGAAGAGGGTGTGATCCCTGCCAGTAACGTACTGGAAGCACACACAGCGTGGCTCTCGGCACAATCCGAAAAGATAGACGCACAAATCGATGTGAAACTCACCGGTATCTATCTCGAAAAGGCAATGGGTACACTGCGCTGAGCAAAACCTGCCATCTTATATGCTTACGAATATAAACCATTCCATCATACAATTGCATAAGTTATGGATAAAAGATCACAAAACAGCAACATGCTATTGGCATTCCTTACCCTGCTGGGTGTCATTGCCCTGGTAGCACTGGTTGGCTTCTTCATGCTGCGTAAAGGCCCGGAGATGATCCAGGGACAAGCGGAGGTGACTGAATACCGCGTATCGAGTAAAGTGCCGGGACGTATCCTGGAGATACGGGTACGCGAAGGACAACGGGTGAA
Source organism: Bacteroides sp. (assembly GCA_031977515.1). Classification (GTDB taxonomy): domain Bacteria; phylum Bacteroidota; class Bacteroidia; order Bacteroidales; family Bacteroidaceae; genus Bacteroides. Next base: position 1,551 of record DALZBD010000250.1, read on the forward strand.
TGCCGGAGATACACTGGCCATCCTCGAAGCACCGGATGTACAGGCCAAACTGGATCAGGCACTGGCCGCGGAAGCTGCCGCACAGGCCCAGAATGAGAAAGCCATCAAAGGAGCACGTCAGGAACAGATACAAGCTGCTTACGAAATGTGGCAGAAAGCCAAAGCGGGAGTGGAAGTAGCTGAGAAATCTTACACACGCATCCGCAACCTGCACGATCAGGGTGTCATGCCGGCGCAGAAGCTGGACGAGATCCAGGCACAGAGAGATGCGGCTGTAGCTACGGAAAAAGCTGCCAAAGCTCAGTATGACATGGCTGTCAACGGAGCCGAGCGGGAAGACAAAGCCGCGGCCGCGGCCACCGTAGAACGTGCACGGGGTGCTGTGGCGGAAGTGGAGTCTTACCTGAAAGAGACTTACCTGATCGCTCAGGCATCCGGTGAGGTATCGGAGATCTTTCCTTCTCTGGGAGAACTCGTAGGTACGGGAGCTCCGATCATGAACATTGCCATACTGGATGATATGTGGACTACTTTCAATGTACGGGAAGACCTGCTGGGAGATCTGCCTATGGGTGCGGAGTTCGAAGCATTTGTACCGGCACTGGACCACCGTACCGTGCGCCTGAAGGTATATTACCTGAAAGACCTGGGCACATACGCAGCCTGGAAAGCGACCAAGACGACCGGTCAGTTTGACCTGAAAACGTTCGAGGTACGCGCACAACCGGTGGAGAAGATCGAAGGATTGCGTCCCGGTATGTCTGTGATCATCAGAAAATGAGACCCAGGGAGAAGAAACATATTGCCCTCGGAAATGTGATGGCCCGCGAATGCCGCCGTCTCATCTCCCGCCCCTTGTATCTGTTTTGCATGGTGATAGCTCCTTTGTTCTGCTATATCTTTTTCACCACGCTGATGGATTCGGGACTTCCTACCAATCTCCCGGTTGGAGCAGTGGATCTGGACAATACATCTACTTCACGCAATATCCTGCGCAACCTGGACGCCTTCCAGCAAACTGCGGTAGTGACTCACTATGCCAGTGTGGCAGAAGCCCGTACCGCTATGCAGGAAGGAAAGATCTACGGTTTCTTCTACATTCCTAAAGGACTTTCGGAGCAGGCACAGAAACAGGAGCAGCCGACGTTGTCGTTTTATACCAACAACTCCTACCTGATTGCCGGATCATTGCTTTTCCGGGACATGAAAATGATGGGCGAGCTGGCTGCCGGATCGGCCGGACGCTCGGTACTGTTGGCCAAAGGCGCTACCGAAGATCAGGCAATGGCCATGCTGCAACCGATCGTGATCGATACGCATGCGCTCAACAATCCCTGGCTCAATTATTCGGTTTATCTCTGTAATACACTCGTACCCGGTGTATTGATGTTGATGATCTTTATGGTCACTGTATTCTCTATCGGAGTAGAGATCAAAGAGCGTACGGCACGGGAATGGCTACGCACCAGCAACAACTCGATATACATAGCTCTGGCAGGAAAATTCCTACCACAAACTGCTGTATTCTTCCTGATGGGAATATTCTACAATGTATACCTCTATGGTATTCTGGACTTCCCCTGCAATAGCGGTATATTCCCGATGATCCTGGCCACGCTGTTGCTGGTACTGGCTTCGCAAAGCTGTGGCATTGTGATGATTGGTGTATTGCCCACGCTGCGTCTGGGACTGAGCTTCGCTTCGCTCTGGGGAGTGATCTCTTTTTCTATCTCCGGTTTTTCTTTTCCGGTGATGGGTATGCACCCGGTATTGCAGTCGCTGAGCGTACTGTTTCCTTTGCGTCATTATTTCCTGATCTATGTGGACCAGGCACTCAATGGATACGGGATGGCCTATTCCTGGATCAATTATACGGCTTTACTGGTATTTATCATGTTGCCTTTCTTTGTGGTGAACCGCCTGAAGGAGACATTGATCTATTACAAATATGTTCCTTAGATGAAAGAGATTACATTCAAAGATAAGGTTAGACAGGGCATAGGTGACCTGTTTTACATCTGGCGGGAAGAGTTTAAAACGACTTTCCGCGATCAGGGTGTATTGATCTTTTTCATCCTGGTGCCTCTGGCATATCCCTTGCTGTACGGTTTTATCTATACCAACGAGACGGTGCGGGAAGTACCTGCAGTGGCTGTGGATGATTCGCGCACCCAGACCAGTCGCGACTACCTACGACGAGTGGATGCAACACCGGATATAAAGATCGTCTCTTATTGCAGTGATATGGAAGAAGCCAGACAATTGCTGAAAGAGCGCAAAGCGTATGGTATCATCTATGTTCCATCCAGCTTCAGCGATGACATTGTAAAGGGAAAACAGACGCAGGTCAGTATCTATTGCGACATGAGCGGGCTTCTCTATTACAAGAGTATGTTGCTTGCCAATACGGCAGTATCTCTGGATATGAACAAAGAGATCAAGATCCGACGGGCAGGCAACTTTACCGAACGTGAAGATGAGGTAACCGGATATCCCATTGAATATGAAGACGTGGCCATGTTCAATCCGACCAACGGTTTCGCGGCTTTCCTGATCCCGGCAGTTCTTATCCTGCTGATCCAACAGACTCTGTTGCTTGGTATCGGTCTGGCTGCCGGTACGGCACGCGAAAAAAACCGGTTCAAAGACCTGGTACCTATCAACCGGCATTACCGCGGTACGCTCCGGATCGTATTTGGTAAAGGACTGAGTTATTACATGGTATACTCCATTGTTTCGGTATATGTATTGTGTGTGGTGCCCCGCATCTTCAGTCTCAATCAGATCGGACTTCCCAGTGACCTGTTGTTGTTCCTGCTGCCTTACCTGGCTGCCTGTATCTTCTTTGCCATGACGGCATCCATCGCCATCCGCAACCGGGAAACCTGTATGCTGATCTTTGTATTCACATCGATACCTCTCATGTTTATTTCGGGAATCTCCTGGCCGGGAAGCGCCATACCTGCTTTCTGGAAGTATTTCTCTTATCTATTCCCCTCTACCTTCGGGATTAATGGATTTGTCCGCATCAACAATATGGGGGCTACTTTGCATGAAGTACGGTGGGAATATCAAGCCCTCTGGCTACAAGCGGGCTTCTATTTTCTCACCACCTGCCTGGTCTATCGCTGGCAGATCCTGAGAAGTCGTATGCATGTGATCGAACGTCACAAGCAATTGAAACAGAAGATGGAAGCAGAGACAAAATAATTAATTATAAGGGTATTACTTGAGGATTATTGTTTCAGAGCCAGAATATGGGTTTTCCATAGTTTATATGTTTGTATGTTTGAGACGTAAGGTATTGCGTCTCTACAAGTGTATCACTTTCAAAAGAAAACACAAACAATGTAGAGACGCAATACCTTGCGTCTCAAAGACCTTAATCAATCAGAGGACTAAACGATTAACGGTCTGCCTCAACGGATAAGAATATCTGAAACCACAGGCTGCGGCTGACCCTCTTCTGACAGCCAGGGAGTCAATACCTCCCGGAGCAGTTCAGCGTAACGCATAAATCCCAGATCAGTAAAATGAATCCCATCTACAGTTGCTTCTCCGTCTGTTCCAATCATCTGTGCCGAAGGCAACAGATAGATATCTTTCTCTCCCTTTTCTTTCAAAGAGGCAAATATACGATGCAAGGTTTCATTTTTCCTGTTCACTTCACGAGCAATGTTGCGGTCGTAACGGGTATGCGTAAATTCGGGATCTTCGACAAAAAGTATCGGTGTGTGGGGATGCTGATCCCGGATCACCTGATAAAAAGCCTCCATCCGCTCTTCCATCTGCTCTACCGTAGCATTGGGTAGAAAGTCGAGCACAAACACCGAAGCGTCTACACCTGCAATGACCGGAGCGATCTCCGGATCGAGTTGACCGTTGCCACTGAAACCCAGATTGATCGTCTCCCGATTGAGCCAGCGGGAAAGAATATTTGTATGAGCCATACCCGGTCGGGAGGCACACCCTCCCTGTAGAATACTTGTCCCATAAAATACAATGGGCTTTTGTCGCTGGGGCAATTCTACAACCGGGGAAGCGATCACGGCCAATGAATCTACTCCAATCTCTAACGACAAGATCCCGTCGTACAAAGGAAGATAGAGCATATACTCCCGCTCCGCAGCTTCCATACCAGAGACGATCACTGTTTCATTCTGCTTTCCTTTGGGACGGGCACTATTCACAAACCTCCATGTATCACCGTCGAGACAATATAGATCCAGTCCTTTGATCCCGGTATCGGTCATGTGATTCATCCGATTGTCAAACAATACCTCCCAACGTGCTGCAATCATAGTAGAGTTGGAGCGAAAACGAACAGCGAGGCCGGCACTGTTCATACCGAGCCTCCATAAAGGAGGACGACTGATATGTTCCAGAGAATCCGGCAGTCGCACATACCGACTGGATGTTTCACTGGTGGCTTTGCCCCATAAGGGGAACAAAGAGGCGTCGTGGTAAATACATTGAGCAGAAAGCAGCTCTGCAAAGAAAAACAATCCTGAACAGAGTAATACGGCAAGGTGAAGTCTTTTCATAAGGTAAATCATTGGGTTGGTATCAGAAAGATCAAAAATACGATATTTATCCTCTCCTTCCAACTTCCGGAATCTCCTATCCGCCAGATGCTGAAAATAATTCAGCAAAACCATTTCAAATATTTAACGTACCATCTGTTTC
>DALZBD010000251.1:0-6232 GCA_031977515.1 Bacteroides sp.
ATCTACTCGAGCGATACAAAGACAAAAAGATATGCATAGGAACGGGAGGAACCGGCATAGAAGGAGTGAAATTCTATCAGCTTCCATTCTATAAAAAACTGGGATTCCGTGTTTCAGATACGATCCGGAACTATTTTATCGATAATTACCCGGAACCGATCTATGAAGATAATGGAATGCAATGTGTGGATAAGATCTGGCTCGAACTCCCCCCACAGGAAAGCAGGTAGATAGTCTACAACTGAAAGTCTTTGCGACGAAGCACAAAACTATTACTGAGATATTTCTCACGCACTACCTGATTCTCGGCCAACTCTTCCGGAGTCCCCTGAAACAGGATCTTTCCTTCAAACAGCAGATAGGCACGATCGGTGATACTCAGTGTTTCCTGCACATTGTGGTCGGTGATGAGGATACCGATATTACGGTCTTTCAGTTTCCATACGATCTGCTGAATGTCTTCCACCGCGATCGGGTCTACCCCGGCAAAAGGCTCGTCAAGCATGATAAATTTGGGATCAATAGCCAGGCAACGCGCGATCTCCGTACGCCGGCGCTCTCCCCCGGACAGCTGATTTCCCAGATTCTTACGGACTTTCTGCAAACGAAATTCAGCAATCAGGCTCTCCAGTTTATCCTTCTGATACTCCAACGGTTTGTTGGTCATCTCTAAAACAGCGGCAATATTGTCCTCCACACTCATCTGGCGGAATACGGAAGCCTCCTGAGCCAGGTAGCCGATACCGGTCTGAGCCCGTTTGTACACAGGATATTTGGTGATTTCCAGATCGTCGAGGAAGATACGCCCCTCATTGGGAGTAATAAGTCCTACGGTCATGTAAAAAGAGGTCGTCTTTCCGGCACCGTTCGGCCCCAGAAGTCCAACGATTTCGCCCTGCTCCACATGGATGGAAACATGGTTCACGACCGTACGTTTGCCATATTTCTTCACCAGATCCTCAGTCCGGAGTATCATTTTACTATTTTCCATAACCTCTTATTTTGCGGCAAATGTAGTAAAAATAAGCCGAAATAATGTACATTTGCAACAAATTAAAGGTTTATGCATAAAGCGTTAAAAACAGTTGGAAGATATCTTCTCCTGATGGGACGAACCTTTTCGAAGCCGGAACGGATGAGTATGTATTTCAAACAGTACATCAAAGAGATTGAACAACTGGGAGTAAACTCCATTGGCATTGTGCTCCTCATTTCTTTCTTTATCGGAGCCGTCATCACCATACAGATCAAACTAAATATCGAAAGCCCCTGGATGCCCCGTTGGACAGTAGGGTATGTAACCCGGGAAATCATGTTGCTGGAGTTTTCCTCCTCTATCATGTGTCTGATACTCGCGGGCAAAGTGGGATCTAACATCGCATCGGAGTTAGGTACCATGCGGGTCACACAGCAGATAGACGCGCTGGAGATCATGGGTGTCAACTCTGCCTCCTACCTGATCCTCCCCAAAATTGCGGCTATGGTTTCCGTGATTCCGATATTGGTGACATTCAGCATATTCGCCGGTATCATCGGTGCCTTTGCCACGTGCTGGTTTGCCGGGGTCATGCCGGCCAATGACCTCGAATACGGCCTTCAGTATATGTTCGTGGAATGGTTTATCTGGTGCAGTTTTATCAAGTCGTTGTTTTTCGCCTTCATCATAGCCAGTGTATCTTCCTTTTTCGGATATACAGTGGAAGGCGGATCCATCGCTGTGGGTAAATCCTCCACAGATGCCGTTGTATGCAGCAGCATCCTGATCTTGTTTTCCGACCTGGTACTCACTAAACTCTTAATGGGATGATCGAAATCAAAGGACTTTATAAATCTTTCGAAGACAAAGAGGTACTCAAAGACATAAATGCCACATTCGAGAATGGGAAGACCAATCTCATCATCGGACAAAGTGGCTCCGGAAAAACGGTTTTGATGAAATGCATCGTAGGACTGCTTATTCCGGAAAGAGGAGAACTGTTGTACGACGATCGCAACTATCTCTGCATGAATAAGAAGGAGAAGAAACAACTGCGACGGGAGATGGGTATGATCTTCCAGAGTGCGGCACTGTTCGATTCGCTATCCGTTCTTGACAACGTGATGTTTCCCCTCAATATGTTCAGTGATCTTACGTACAAAGAGAAAGTAAAAAGAGCCATGTTCTGTCTGGAAAGGGTAAACCTGGCCGATGCTACAGACAAGTTCCCGGGTGAAATAAGCGGAGGGATGCAGAAGCGTGTAGCCATAGCACGGGCCATTGCCCTGGAGCCCCAGTACCTATTCTGCGACGAACCAAACTCCGGCCTTGATCCCAAGACATCCCTGGTTATCGACGAACTGATCCACGATATCACCCACGAATACCAGATCACTACGATCATCAATACACACGATATGAACTCTGTCATGGGTATCGGTGAGAAGATCATCTACATCTACGAAGGAAATAAAGAGTGGGAAGGCACCAAAGAAGATATATTTACCTCTTCCAACCAGAAACTCAATGACTTCATTTTTGCTTCAGACTTGTTCCGGAAAGTAAAGGAAGTAGAAGTACAGCAATTGGAAGGATAAATTTGATAAACTCATAAAATGTAATAAGGCTGCCAGAATTTATTGGCAGCCTTATTACTATATAGATATCGTCTCAAAATGTTCTTCTTATCTGTTGGAGAGATTTTTTATTTTTGTCGTACATACACATTGATAGGAGTACCAGACATATTCCACTTCTCTCTCATTTTGTTCTCGAGGAAACGTTTGTAAGGCTCCTTTACATATTGTGGCAGGTTGGCAAAGAATACAAAAGAAGGCACTTGTGTATTGGGCAACTGTGTCACATACTTGATCTTGATATACTTTCCTTTCACAGCAGGAGGAGGATATGCTTCGATGAGTGGCAGCATCTCTTCGTTCAGACGGGCGGTAGGAATACGTATCTGACGATTCTCATACACCGTTCTGGCTTCCTCTAATACTTTCAGGATGCGTTGCTTGGTGAGTGCGGAAGAAAAGACTATCGGGAAGTCCACAAAAGGGGCAAAACGCGAACGGATGGCCTCTTCAAAGGTTTTTATGGCTTTGTTTGTCTTGTCCTGCACCAGGTCCCACTTATTCACTACCACAACCAATCCTTTGGAGTTTCGCTGGATCAGTGAGAAAATATTCAGGTCCTGTCCTTCAATTCCCCGGGTCGCATCTACCATCAGGATACAGACATCTGCTCCTTCAATGGCACGAATGGAACGAACCACAGAATAATATTCCAGATCCTCGTCTACTTTGCTTTTCTTACGGATACCGGCTGTATCCACCAGGTAAAAATCGAAACCGAACTTATTGTACCGGGTATAGATGGAGTCACGGGTAGTACCGGCAATCTCCGTCACAATATTACGTTCCTCTCCGATAAATGCATTGATCAGAGAAGACTTCCCTGCATTCGGACGCCCTACTACGGCAAAACGGGGAATATCTTCATCCAGTATTTCCTGGGCTTCTTTCTTGAAACTGGAAATGATCAGATCCATCAGTTCCCCCGTACCGCTTCCACTCATGGCAGATACACAATAGGGATCGCCCAGTCCCAATCCGTAAAACTCGGCTGAGTTGTATTGTAATTCGTGATTGTCTGTTTTGTTGGCTACAACGATCACCGGGGTCTTCGAACGTCGCAGAATGGTTGCCACCTGCATATCCAGGTCTGTGATACCAGTCATTACATCTACCACAAACAGGATCACATCGGCTTCTTCCAAAGCCATCAATACCTGCTTACGGATCTCTTCTTCAAAAATATCATCGGAATTGACGACCCATCCTCCGGTATCAACTACCGAAAATTCGCGTCCTACCCATTCTGATTTTCCATATTGACGATCCCGGGTAGTACCTGCTTCATCATTGACGATGGCCTGACGGGTTTTGGTGAGACGGTTGAACAAGGTAGACTTACCTACATTGGGACGCCCTACAATTGCTACTAAATTTCCCATATTACTTTCCTTCTTTTTGCGACTGTCACAGTCGTATGAATATATTCTTTTTAATCCAACTGGTAGCCAAAACTGCGCAATTCCCGATCCGAGCTACGCCAGTCTTTATCTACCTTTACATAAGTTTCCAGGAAAATAGTCTTATCGAAAAAACGCTCCAGGTCTTTCCGGGCCTCTGTGGAAACTTTTTTCAGAGCTTTTCCCTGCTTTCCGATGATAATGCCTTTCTGCGAATCACGTTCCACGTAAATCACTGCCCGGATATGTATTTTCCTGTCATCTTCCTTAAACTCTTCGACAGATACTTCCACCGAATAGGGAACCTCTTTGTCGTAATAGAGCAGTATTTTTTCACGGATGATCTCTGTCACAAAGAAACGAGCCGGTTTGTCTGTCCACTGGTCCTTATCAAAGAAAGGAGGTGAATCGGGCAGCAGTTCTTTGATCCGCTTCATTACATAGTCCGCATTGAATTTATTACCTGCCGAGATAGGAATAATCTCCGCTTTGGGCAGCAATGCTTTCCACTTCTCCACCAGTGTCACCAGTTTCTCCTGATCGGTCAGGTCTATCTTATTGATCAGCAACAACACAGGTATATCCAGTTCATTGACCCTGGAAACAAACTCCGGATTCTTGTCCGGAGATTCAATGACATCGGTTACATACAGCAGAATATCCGCATCGACAAGCGCCGACTTAGAAAAATTAAGCATAGATTCCTGCAACTTATAGGTAGGCTTCAGAACTCCCGGCGTATCAGAGAAGACGATCTGCATCTCTTCTGAGTTATAGATACCCATGATCCGGTGACGGGTAGTCTGTGCCTTGAACGTTGCGATAGAAATACGTTCTCCAACCAACAGGTTCATCAAAGTCGACTTTCCGACATTGGGATTACCTACGATATTTACAAATCCGGCTTTATGCATCTCTGTGTCTGTTTTCATTGAGACAAAAAAACGCATCGAATCTAAATAGGATGCGTCTTTTTTGTATGTATAGTGAAACTACTTTATTTCTGACTGTCATAACCCCATTTCACGTACACCGCTCCCCAGGTAAAACCGGCTCCGAATGCAGTGAAAATGATGTTATCTCCCTTCTTCAATTTACTTTCAAAATCCCATATACACAACGGCAGGGTTGCAGCACTGGTATTTCCGTAACGATCTATATTGATCAGGACTTTTTCGATAGGAACTTCCAGACGATTGGCCACCGCATCAATGATACGCATATTGGCCTGGTGAGGAACTACCCAGTTTATATCTTCTTTCGTCAGATTGTTTTTTTCCGCAATGGTAGCGCTGACATCCGACATATTGGAAACGGCATACTTAAATACGGTGCGCCCTTCCTGATAGAGGAAATGCATATGATTGTCTACCGTAAAATAAGATGACGGACACACCGAGCCTCCTGCTTTCATGTGTAAAAAAGGAAGTCCTTTACCATCCGTACGCAGGATAGAGTCCAGAATACCATATTCTTCCGTGGTGGGCTCTATCATAATGGCAGCAGCACCGTCTCCAAAGATCGGACAGGTAGCCCGGTCGGTGTAATTGGTGATGGAAGACATCTTATCTGCTCCTACCACAATGATCTTTTTGTATCTGCCCGAACGGATGAAAGAGGCAGCCGTCTCCATGGCATACAAAAATCCACAACAAGCAGCCTGCAGATCAAAAGCAAATGCGTTCTTTAGCCCCAGTTTATCACACAGGATAGAAGCAATAGAAGGAAAAGGAAAATCGGGAGTGGTAGTAGCCACGATCACCAGATCGATCTCGTCCGGGTGAGAGCCGGTTTTCTGCATCAATTGTTTGGCTGCTTTACGTGCCATGTAAGAGGTACCCAGACCTTCTTCATTCAATATCCGCCGTTCCTTTACTCCGATACGGGTCATTATCCATTCGTCATTGGTATCTACCATCCGGGAGAGTTCGTCATTGGTCAGAACATAATCCGGTACATAGCCACCGACTCCTGTAATAATCGCATTTATTTTTTCCATGAACAATTCAATAAGCAGTATTTATTACACCTGACAAGGTCCGGACTGTATATCAGTCACGACTTTGTCAGGTGTACAATTTCATAGGGAAGAGATCAGTATCAGATAGCTTCCTCTTTCACGATAGCGAGTTTACCTCTGTAATAGCCACAAGCACCACATACAGTGTGATACACGTGCCATTCACCACAATTCGGGCAAACTGCCAACGTAGGAGCTA
>DALZBD010000252.1:0-6228 GCA_031977515.1 Bacteroides sp.
AGTCCTGGGGTGGCGTCGGTCTTCGTGCCTCAGACCTTCCTTACCGCCAGGCTAAGTTGTAACGCCTCTTCAAGGCTACAGATAGTCTTGTGTATGAATACGTTATATATTTTATCTTCCATCATAACTATGTTTGGGAGACTACAGATATATCGGACGTTAAAAATGCGGATCAAACAGAGATATAAAATGCGGATCAAAGATAAAGATCAACAATGAAAATCAAGATATGTATAAACGGTAGCGGGGCTGCGCGCGGGCATGTGTTGTCTCAGCTACGGATCTCAATCCGGCAATCAGAGAGATCATCTATAATGGCCAGCGACTCCACACGTACTCCTTGTGCTTCGAGAGCTTTGCGTCCATCCTGAAAGGATTTTTCGATGATGAATCCCATGCCTATCAGTTCGGCACCGGATTGGCGAATAAGATCAATTACGCCGAGGGCAGCATTGCCGTATGCAAGGAAGTCGTCGATGAAGAGTATCTTGTCTTCCGGAGTCAGGAAGTCGGAGCTGATGACTACTTCGTAATCCCTGTCTTTGGTGAAGGAGTGTATCGTGGTGGAGATCGCGTTGCGGATGGTACGGGGCGATTTTTTCTTGGCAAAGACGACAGGCAAGTCAAGCAGATAGCCGGTCATGATGGCAGGAGCAATGCCACTGGCCTCGATGGTCAGGATCTTATTGACTTTGGTAGCAGCGAAGCGACGTACAAATTCCACACCGATGGACTTCATCAATACAGGGTCCATCTGATGATTGATAAAACTATCTACTTTCAGGATACCGCCTTCGAAGCAACGGCCATCCTGCAGGATACGTTTGCGTAATAACTCCATGTTTTGTATTTCGGATGATTTCTCTGATTTGACTATGATCGTTTGATAAATATACCTGTTGACTGAATATGCTCAATCTCTTTGTCTTTTACATCGTACATCGTAAATCATTTGTTGTTTCTCAGGTCCCGGACACGTACGGCTTTGCCTTCGCTTTGTGGGATAGAGCCTTTCTTTACTAATTTCAGTTTGGGAGTCACAAGGATCTCATCGCGTAGCTGGCGGATGATGTCTTTGCGGATCTGTTCGAGTTTGATGTAGTTGTCGGTCGACAGATCGCTCAACTCCACCTCCACGATCATCTCGTCCTGGCTGTCTCTGGTCTCGAGGGTAATGAGGTAATTACTACCCAGTTCGGGAAATTGCATCAGGATCTTTTCGATCTGCATGGGGAAGATATTCACCCCTTTGATAATAAACATATCGTCGCTGCGTCCTTTGATGCGGTCGATACGCCGGTGGGTACGTCCACAGGGACATTCACCGGGTAAAATACGGGTCAGGTCGCGGGTACGGTAGCGGATCATCGGCATCATGTCCCGATCCAGTGTAGTGATCACCAGTTCACCGATCTCTCCATCAGGCATGGGTTCTCCGGTTTCGGGATCGATGATCTCCATCCAGAAGCAGTCTTCCCAGAGGTGCATCCCATTCTGTTCTTTACATTCGAAGGCAACCCCCGGCCCGTTCATTTCGGTCATCCCGAAACAGTTATAGGCTTTTATATCGAGCAATTCTTCGATCTTGCGGCGTTGTTCGTCCGTATGTGGTTCTGCTCCGATAATCAGAGTAGTTAGACTGGTGCTGCGTGGGTCGATCCCCTCTTCCCGGAAGGCCTCTGCCAGGCGGATGGCATAACTGGGAATAGCGTGCAGTCCGGTAGTTTTAAAATCAGTAATGAACTTGATCTGTCGTTTGCTGTTGCCTGCTGCCGCAGGTACAGTGAGTGCCCCCAGGCGTTCGGCACCATACTGGAAACCAAGTCCGCCGGTAAACATCCCGTAGCCCGAACTATTCTGGAAGACATCCGTGCGTCGCAGGCCTACCATGTAGAGGCAGCGCGCCACCAGATTGGCCCAGGAGTCGAGGTCGTGTTGAGAGTGAACCACCACCGTAGGATTGCCTGTGGTACCGCTGGAAGAATGAATACGTACGCCATCTTCCGACATATCGCCTGCCACCAGACCAAACGGGTAATGATCGCGCATATCCGCTTTGGTAGTGAAAGGCAGTTTGCGTATATCTTCCGGAGTACGGATGCTGTCGGCACTGATCCCGTTTTCAGCAAATATCTTTTTATAATAGGGAGCGTTTGCCGCACGGGTGAGGGTAGCACGAAGACGTTCCAGTTGCAGCTGTTGCAACCCGTCGCGATCCATGATCTCTATCTCTTCTTCCCAGTATAGTGAGTTCATTGTTCAGTGATTTTATGGTTAATTACCGGCCATACCCATACAGATGATCGGTAGCTCAGAAATATTCAATCGTACGTTTCTGTATATGTTCGGCCTGTCCGTTTTCAAAGGCAGTATATTGGATCCAGTTGCCCGTTTCGTCATAAAGGTATTCATACGTATGGCTTCCTGTAGGGATGTAGACACCATCTTCTATTTCTCCTCCCTGTGTTTCCACCTCCACTTTCCCTTTTTCATCGTATATGGCCTTACTGAATATGGCGGAAAGAGGATACTCGGTCAGTTTGTAGGAGAGCACATTGCCTGTATAATGATACGTGGTCTTTACGATCAATTGCTGGTCCGGATTGTACTCTTTGATAGAGGAGATCTTATCCTTGTCGTATGCATAATACGTGACAGATTGCTGGGTTCCTGCCGGGTCCTGTTTAACGGATCTGACAATGACATTATTCTCGTGTTCGAACCGTATATTCCCCCTTATCTCATCTTCATAGGAGTACACGATCTCCTGTAGTTTTCCTTCCTGATAGATGTATTCTGCTTTTATTTCAGGATCTCCATCCGTCAGGGAGGTATATTCCACGAGAAGGTTGCCATCGCGGTCAAAGACAGACCGTTCGTCTCCCATCTGCCATTTCCATCCTATATTTCCGGAAGCATCTGCATCGTAGTAAGAGGACTGTATGGATCTGACTTTTCCTTCCAGGAAATAGTTGGGCCATCCGTTGTATCTCTCTTCTTCGACGGGCCTGCAGCCACTCCATAGAAGAATGATAACGACAAACAGCAAATAGTGTTTCATCTGTGATTTTGTGCGGAGATGCCTCATTGAGATTGTATGATAGATCGAAGGCAGGGATAAAAGCTACTTTACAGTATTTTCTCTGCAATAGCCTTTCCTGCATCCAGTGCTTTGAGGTTCAACTCCACGATAGCGTCTCCCTTACGTCCGAAGATCTCCCGGATGCTCTCCCGGATATCCTCAAAGTCCAGTCCAAGGAAAGGAACCGTAGCTCCGAGCAGTACAATATTGGCCACACGTGCCGATCCCGTCTCACGGGCAATGGCATCTACATTGAGCACTACTTTGCGGGGCAGCTTGTCGACCTCTGCCAATACCGCGTCGTGAGCGGGGTAGTTGGGGATGTTGACAAACGGAGTCTCGTTGGTCACCAGCCAGCCTTCGGGGCTGAGGTAGGGGAGGTAGCGCAGGCTCTCCATGGGTTCGAGAGAGATGATCAGGTCGCACTTGCCCTGTGGGATCAGATCGGAAGCGATGGGCTGGTCGCTGATGCGCAGGTTGGACTGTACATCACCGCCACGCTGGCTCATGCCGTGTACTTCGGCCTGTTTCATATAGAGACCCTTTTTCAGGGCAGCTTTTCCGATGACTGTAGCGATGGAGAGGATACCTTGTCCGCCCACGCCGCATAGTATAATGTCTTTTTTCATACACATTATTTTATTTGTTATGTAGCTCGTATGGAACTCGCACGGATGTTATCGCCCAGGCGAAACAGTTCTCACGGCTCGTTTCCTGGTTTACTTGTTTGCTTTCTTCTTGCGGGTCAATGTCTGGATACATTCTCTGCGGGGGATGATCACCGATACACCTTTGTATTCGATCTCTTCCCGGATCATCTGACGCATCTCGTCGTGGTTTTTGCGCAGAGGCACTACCGTGCGGATGTGCGCGGGATCTACCCCTACACCGGCGCAGATGGCTTCGATACGACCGGTTCCTGCTGAGTCTTGTCCGCCTGTCATGGCAGTGGTTTCGTTGTCCGAAATCACAATGACCACATTGCTGTTTTCATTCACACAATCGAGTAGTCCGGTGATGCCCGAATGGGTAAAGGTAGAGTCACCGATCACTGCCACCGAAGGGAAGAGCCCGCCGTCGGCAGCTCCTTTGGCCATGGTGATGGAAGCTCCCATATCCACACAGGAGTGGATCGCGTTGAAGGGTGCATTGGCTCCCAGCGTATAGCAACCGATGTCACTGAATACTTTGTGATCGGGATATTCCGTGCGCAGGATCTCGGTGAGTATGGAGTATACATCGCGGTGTCCGCATCCTTCGCACAGGGCGGGAGGGCGCATCTCCACGATCTCCGGTACACTGAAAAGAGACTCCGTTTCGATACCCAGTGCGCGGGCCACATTGTCCGGGGTCAGCTCACCGTCAGGAGACAGTGTACCGTCCATCCGGCCGTGTATCTTTAGTCCCAGACCGAGGTATCCTTTGAGTTGCTTTTCCACAAAAGGTTGTCCATCTTCCAGGATGAGGAGCTCTTCACATTCCTCGGCCATACGCAGCAGTTGTTTCTTGGGCAAGGGATATTGTCCGATCTTCAAAACCGGGTGAGGGCAACCATCGGGATAGTTTTCCATCAGGTAGTTGTAGGCAATGCCACAAGCCACGATACCCAGTTTCTTGTCTGCACCCTCTATATACTGATTGTAGGGCGACTCTTCCGAAGCACGTACAAACTCCTCCTGACGTTCGAGCAATACGCGGTAGCGTTTGCGCGCGTTGCCCGGAAGCAGGATAAACTGGCGGGGATCGTCGCTGAAAGACATTCCGTTCATCTCTTTCTGTGGCCGACGCTCCACTCCGGCACGGGAGTGTGCCAGACGGGTGACGATGCGCAGAAGGATAGGCTCTCCGGTCTGTTCGGAAAACTCAAATCCGTTGTAAACCATATCGTAAGCCTCCTGTTGGTTGCTTGGCTCATACATCGGTATCAGCGAGAAGTCGCCATAGAAGCGGCTGTCCTGCTCATTCTGGGAAGAATGCATACCCGGGTCGTCCGCAGCCAGCACGATCACCCCTCCGTTGACACCCGTCACCGCGGAGTTGACAAAGCAGTCGGCTGCTACGTTCATACCCACGTGCTTCATGCAGACCAGTGCCCGTTTGCCCACGAAAGACATACCTAAAGCTGCTTCCATAGCAGTCTTTTCGTTGGCACACCAACGGCTGTGTATACCTCGCTCGGCAGTAATCGGTGCTGCCTGTATGTATTCGGTGATCTCTGTAGATGGGGTGCCGGGATAGGCGTAGACACCCGATAGTCCGGCATCGAGGGCGGCTTGCGCGATGGCTTCGTCGCCAAGTAAGAGTTGCTTGCTCATAAATAGTATTTTATGGATAGGTTGTGTGTATTCATGGTTCATTTCCGTATAAAGTATCCGACAAATTGTCGGATAAAAGTACCGTTCTTCTATGTAATATACAGGGTAGGAGAGGACTTTCCGTGCAAATATACGCTTTTACCCCTGTTTTTCCTGACAATACAAACGAAAACTTTCATTGGAATAAGGGATTTTCTCTGGTTGGATTCAGGGAAAAGAAGAGTGACAGGGTGAAATGCAGATTTCAGCTTTTACAAAAGACAATTGCCCTCTTTCCTGAGTCACTAGAAAAGAGGGCAATCGGATAGGACTTTTTATTTTATACAATCCATCAGTTGAATATCCTGCGTTCGTTGAGTGCGCGGCGGTAGCGTTCGCTGTTGCGGTTGTGCTCGGCCAGTGTACGGGCAAAGTTATGTGTTCCGGAGAAATCCTCTTTGGCGCACATAAACAGATAATCGTGTTGCTGGTAATTGAGCACACTCTCAATCGCCTGTTTGGACGGAAATCGGATCGGTCCCGGAGGAAGCCCGACGTTGCGATACGTATTATAGGGCGACTCTGTCTCCAGGTGCCGGTTGAGTACCCGGCGAAGTGCAAAGTCCTGCATGGCAAATTTCACCGTAGGATCTGCTTCCAACTTCATACCCCGGCGCAGGCGATTGATATAAAGTCCGGCCACAATAGGCATTTCTCCCACGTTGGCAGTTTCTTCCTCCACAATAGAAGCCAGTGTCACCACCTCTTCCGGGCTCAGGTTGATAGCCTGTGCTTTGGCTCGGCGGTCTGCGTTCCAGAAGCGTTCGTTCTCCTTACGTAGGCGGGCCAACA
>DALZBD010000253.1:0-1198 GCA_031977515.1 Bacteroides sp.
ATGGAGCTTCCCGCTACGCGTTGGCTCAGGGCAGCAAAGAAGAAGCCAAAGAGTTGTGGCCCCTGATTGAATGGTGCCTGGAGTTTTGCCACCGGAAACTAACGAAAGATGGAGTCGTGGCTTCCGACTCGGACGAATTGGAAAACCGGTTTCCGTCGGGCGATGCCAATCTTTGCACATCCTCTTTGTATTACGATGCGCTACTCTCGGCCGCATTACTGGGAAAAGAACTTGGAATCTCTTCCAGGCAATTAAATACCTACTCCAAACGAGCCGCTGATCTGCGAAAGGCTATTGAAACACATTTCGGCTACGAAATAGAAGGTTTTCATAGTTACCGGTATTATGAAGGAAATGACATTCTGAGGGCCTGGATTTGCATGCCGCTGACCGTAGGTATCTACGATCGTGCTCAAGGTACGATTGATGCCTTATTCTCACCCCGCCTGTGGACAAATGATGGACTGCTCACTCAGGCCGGTACGGAAACGTTCTGGGATCGTTCTACATTGTACGCCTTACGCGGAACAATTGCAGCCGGAGAAGTGGAAAAAGGAATAGATTTCCTGAAGAAATATTCCGGACACCGGTTGCTTGGCGACCATGTGCCGTATGCCATCGAAGCCTGGCCGGAAGGCGATCAACGCCACCTATCCGCCGAAAGCGGATTGTATTGTCGCATTTTTATCGAAGGCTTGTTCGGCATCCGCCCGACGGGGTTGCGCTCCTTTGAAATGACTCCACGCTTACCGAAAGACTGGGATTATGTCAATCTGAATAAGGTAAAAGCTTTCCATTCGGATGTTGATATTAACGTTGCTCGGGTAGGAAAGAAACTGCAAGTAACTGTTTACAACAAAGGCAAACGCATATTGAAGAAGGACATAGAGGAGGGAACAACGATAAAAGTAATGTTGTAAAACTAATCTCTGACTTTAATGAGTTGACACACAGCAGCCCTCACTTCTCACCATGTGTCTTTTTCGTTCCAACGATTTGGCAACAGTGACACCGGCAGGGCACAAACTGGATACTCATAAGAATGATACTATTTTATAAGAAAAAGGATCATTTCTGCTAATCCGATTTTAAGAGCCTGTTTACATTTTGCTCGTTTCTTTATTTAGGCTTGTTTTTAACTTCGTAGACCATTGGTTCGGCTGATTTTTCTCTTTTTCTGTCGATAATAGCGGGCTAT
>DALZBD010000253.1:1208-6203 GCA_031977515.1 Bacteroides sp.
ACTAAAAAAATAGGAAAATGAGACAAAAAGAGGCCTGAAGCAAGAGCGAACCAACGGTCGACGCAGTCAAAGAAACGATAAAAAACTTTTTGTGGAATCGAAGATCGACGCAGTCAACACAGCGGTCGACGCAGTCAAAATTCAAGCAGGCTCTAAAGTATAATGTTTTATTGGAGAAGAGGTGTGTGCAACTTTCTACACTGCCTCTTCTTAAATTTTAAAGTAATATGTTATGAACACACGTTTATTATTGATTCTATGTATAGTCACTCTCTCGTATTACAACATAGCGGCACAACAGGTAGAAACAAAACCTGTACCCAAAAGAGGTAAATACGATTGGAAGCCCGAAGCACCTAATGTACCTATAGGAGAGGCAAGAGGAATATATCCGGGACGTGTTTCCTGGGTGCACATGCCCGGAGTGGCACATTGGAATGGCAATTGGGAATCTTTGGAAAACCCGTGGTGGTCGGATGAAAGTACCGACCAGGAAGGGGTTAGCCGGATGCTGACTGCGGTTTTATGCTCGCTCACCAATTGTAAAGAGACAAAAAGTGCATGGAAAGCTATCTTCAACTATCACAATAAAACTACCGGAAAAGGAAACAGAGGATATAGAAAAGGAGAAATCATAGCCATAAAGGTAAACATGAACGGAACCACACGTCCGGAAAGGCATACTGAAAGTACCGATACTTCTCCGCAAATGATTTATGCTATGGTGGAACAGTTGGTTAAGTTTGCCGGGGTTGACGAGAAAGACATTGTTATCTTTGATGCTATGCGCTACGTTTACCCTGAGATATTGCATAAGGTTTGGAAAGACTATAAAGATGTTCGCTTTTTGCAGGGGCGGGTACAGGGTGATGTACAGAAGCATCCTTATTATAACGACTTTAGCAGACTGGAACTACCGGAATGGGTGAGAGGCCTGGAGTATTCCAGCGGAGAATATAATAAAGCCTGCAATATACCCAATCAAATAAAAGAGGCAACCTATTTAATCAATCTGGCGTTGTTGAAAGCACACTCTTATCCCTATTCAAATCAGGAAAAGGGCGATGAAGGACAAACGGCTGTTACCATGGTAGGTAAGAGCCATTATGGCTCTATTCAGGCTCCCTCCGAGTTGCATGCCATTATCAATACCACAAAGCAGGGAACCCCCAATGCCTATTCTCCCATGGTGGATATGGCTGCTGCTCCTGAACTCGGGGCCAAAACGATACTTGGCATTCTGGAAGGGCTGTATTGCGCGCGTAAGCACAGTTCCAATCCGGTGCATTTCCCGAATGCTCCGTTTTATAATAAAGTATATCCCTATGCTAATCCGGAATGGCCATCGTGTATATTGGGCTCTTTGGATATGGTTGCGTTGGATTCCGTCGGGTTGGATATTCTCTACTCACAGACAAAAAACAATTCGGATCCGGAGAATCAAAATCGCCCCTCTATACTTATCCGTGAGAATGCCGATGACTACCTGCATGAAATGGCATTGGCAGGGAATAATCCGCCATCAGGGTCGGTATATATACAAGGTGGGAAGCCGGTTGGCAGTCTCGGTGTACATGAACATTGGAACAACGATGAGCAACGCCAATACTCACGTAATCTTGATCCAAAGAATGGAAAAGGTATTGAACTGATCTACCAGAAGTTGCCGTACGGAAAATGAATCTATGAATGAAACAAAACAAAGAATGAAAAAATACATATTCCTGTTATTGAGTTGCTTCATTGCCTCTTCACTAAACGCACAGTGGATGTGGGGTGCAAGTAAACTAAAGGAGATAAAAAAGAAGTTGAATACTCCGGCCTACGCCGAAGCATATAGTCAGTTGATTAAGGATGCTGATCGGGCGCTGAGTAAAGGGCCTTATTCGGTGACCTATAAGAAAGGGATTGCTCCAAGTGGAGACAAGCACGATTATGTGAGCTTAAGCAGGTATGCATGGCCAGACCCGGATGCTCCCAATGGCTTACCCTATAAAATAAGAGATGGGAGATCGAATCCCGAATTGGAGAACTATGACCGCGTTCCATTAGGGAATATGGCCGGTGCGGTGGGGACATTGTCTCTTGCCTATTATTATAGTAAGGAGGAGCGTTATGCAAAAAAGGCTGCTGAATTACTGCACGTCTGGTTTGTCAACGAAGACACGCGAATGAATCCTCATCTCAACTATGCTCAATTCATTCCGGGAGCGAATGACAACAAAGGACGTGCTGCCGGTCTAATCGATACCTATTCGTTTGTGGATATGCTGAATGCAATACAATTACTTGAGGGATCGGAAAGTTATACACGGAAAGACAAAGCGGCTTTGCAACAATGGTTTGCCGATCTTTCTGCGTGGTGGAAAACAGCGCCACAGGCTATAGCAGAGAGAAACTCAACAAACAATCATGGCCTGGCTTACGATATGCAGCTGGTTACTTATTCTTTGTTCTCCGGGGATAAGAAGACGGTAAAAGAGATCATGGATAATTTCATGCAGAATCGTCTTTTCACCCAAGTGGAGCCTGACGGTACCCAACCCCGCGAGCTGAGAAGAACCTTAGCTTTCCATTATTCAGTTTATAACATACGCTTTATGGTCGACATGTGTGCTACGGCTAAGAGTCAACACAAAAAGTTTTATAAGGAAGTATCACCGGATGGGCGTTCTCTTTATAAAGCCATCGATTTCCTTACTCCTTATCTGGGAAAACAAGTTACCGACTGGCCTTATCAACAAATCAGTGGTTGGGAGGGTGCCTTGCAACATTTATGCAATGAATTGCTTCGTATAGCATCTATTGATCCTACGCGACAGGATTACCTGGCATTGTATAATAGGTATAATACGCTTGGAGCAATGGATCGCAACATACTCATTTATGGTATAGCTGAATGATATAAATAGGGATATTCATGAGTCTAATAAACAAAGCCAACTTTCTATTTGTGAGTCAGTTGGCTTTTTTTGTGTCTTTGTATCCATCCGACTAATTGGTCTGCTGAGACCTGATCGGATAATTCCGACTCTATTCCCGGACTATTTTGTCCGGTCTTTTTCCTGGATTGGGATTATATTTGTTACTCATCGTTTTTGTGAACTTATAATCCATTCTTATGAAAAAGATCAATACATATCATTCACAGACAAGGAGAGCTTTGTCTGGTATTCTTTCCAGGGGAAGGCTATTCTTTTTGCCAGTAGTTATCAGTCTGATTTGCTCTTCCTGTAAAGTGCGGCAATACCATTTTATAGGCGGACAGTGGCAACATGAGGAAAAGAAATATACTCTTGTGAATAAAGAGAAGGGAGCTACATTTGTTTACAACCTGGATGAAATGAATTATACGCTACCCGAAAATATTCTGCTTACTTCCGAAACAGCCTTTTCTGATACGGAAACATTCCGTCCGGATAAATTTTGTCGTTCCATCCTGAAGAAAGTAAATTATAATCAGGATACGGACAGCCTTTATTTTATCCTGCAAGGGCATCTGATCGTTTTTTCTTCTCCGGAGTTTCATCTTCATACTGCGACGGGTTTTATAGATCTGACCCGAACGGTGAAGGGTGAATACCCTAATCCTTCTATCGATTGGTACGACGAAGAGGGGATCATGGATCATTATATATACAGAACGATCTATTGTTCCAAAAAGGAAAAACAATACCTGGTTAAGGATGTGTTCCGGTGGAGAAGAGAGTATATACATATGGTTTATATCTATCAGAGTCGTACCCGGAAAAACAAGCATATTTCTCCCCGGATCTGGAGAACAACCTATGATGTTACAGACCCTGTGAATGTGATCCATGTAGGAAAAATGCTGACTAAATACAACCGGATCAGTATAATGAATACCTTGCAGAACAGGTGATATGCTGATCGGGTAATAAAGTCAATCCGGCTAAGGTGTATGCTATACAAAAAGATTTATTCTGTTGTTTTTCACCTGATTTATTGTCTCTCTTCTCTTTATTTCCTTATTTTTGCATTGCATGCCCGGTGCATACGATCGGGGAAATGACGCATGTGGGGCGATGCCTCTATGCAGTCTGTTTCTGCTTTTTATATTTCCCGGCAGGCAGACTTTCTAAACTAAGCAGTGATCTGAAAGGGTATTTCAACAGTCTCATTGGGGACTGCTTATATACCTTTGAACCGATTATTCATAAACGAAGACCAGGATATGGAGAGTATAGATCCACATACACTGAACGAACTGAGACACGGACAAGGCAAGGCGTTGGAGAAGGTATACCTTTTCTACAACGGTCGTGTATATAACTTCATCTGTTCGCTGGTCAGGGATCATACTCTGTCCAAAGACCTCACCCAGGATGTATTCCTGCAACTGTGGAACAAACGAGAAAGTATAGACCCTTCGGGACATTTCAACGGATATATTTTTACCATTGCCAGGAATATGGTCTACCAGCACATCCGTCGCGAATTGCTGTTGCAAAACTACATTCAGCATCAGGAGGAAGAATCCATCATGCACGATTCGGAGACAGAAAGAAAACTGGATGATACGTTTTTCCGGGAGAATATCCTCAGACTGATCGAAGAGCTGCCCGAGTCCCGGCGAAAGATATTCCTGCTCTATTGGAGGTCTGAAATGAGCTACCGGGAGATTGCCGAAGCTTTATCTATCTCCGAGAAAATAGTGGCTACCCAAGTGCGCCGCTCTCTGCAATTCCTGTATGAAAGATTGGATAAAACCCTGTTGCTTGCCCTGCTTTCCACGCTCACAAGTGAGTTTTTGTGTTAAATAGTGTTTATTTGTAGTTTCTCTGTAGTCCTTTTCCATTCACCGATCATAGTATGAATAACAGTCGATAACGTATGCATTCAACAACAGACACATATCGGTACTCTAAGAGTCTGTTTAAATTTTGCTTGTTTCTTTATTCCGGCTTATTTTTAGTTCCATTTTTCTGGCGATAATAGCGGGCTATTTGAGCCATAAAAAGAGGAGAATGGGGC
>DALZBD010000254.1:0-6203 GCA_031977515.1 Bacteroides sp.
CAGCATGAAAAGCATAAGAGTATTAGGGGGATGGGTGATTCTGATGATTCTTTTTGCCGCTTGTAAACCAAATGCAGAAACTACACTGTCTGGTTTGCGGGTCAGTGATTTCCGGACAGAGGTAGAGGGGCAACTCACAGATCTTTACATACTGAAAAACAGACACGGTATGGAGGTGTGTGTGACCAACTACGGTGCGCGCGTGGTCTCACTGATGGTGCCCGACCGGAATGGGAAGTTTGAAGATGTGGTAGCCGGATTTCCGACGATCGAAAAATATCTGGAGCGGAAACAGAATTTTGGTGCAACCATTGGCAGGTACATCGGACGTATTATCAACGCTGAGTTTACGCTGGATTCAGTGACTTATCATCTGGCTAAAAATACAGGAGAACACTCTGCTCATGGAGGGGATCCCGGGTTTGCTTCCCGCGTGTGGCAGGCTCAGCCCATTGATGAATCTACGCTCAGGTTGAGCTATCTTTCTCCGGATGGAGAAAACGGATTTCCCGGCAATCTGCAGGTACACCTTTATTATAGGGTGACAGATGACAATGAACTGGACATCCGTTACGAGGCGGAAACAGACAAACCCACGGTGATCAATCTGTCTCACCATTCTTTCTTTAATATATCCGGTGATTTCAATACCTCTGTAGAAGATCAGATCCTTTACATCAATTCGGATAGGTATACTCCGTATGATTCGTTGAAGCGGGTGACGGGAGAGATCCTGCCTGTGGCGGGTACTCCTCTCGATTTTACTACTCCTCAGAAGATTGGCAATCGGATCGATGAAGATTGGTTGCAGCTCAATGTCACCGGAGGGTACGATCACAATTGGGTGCTGAATACAGACGGAGATATAGATATTTTAGCTTCCCGGTTGGTGGATGAAAAGAGTGGTCGTACACTGGAAGTCTATACCAATGAACCTGCATTACAGGTATATACCGCCAATGGCTTGCGGGGAGCCATGACCGGAAAACAGGAAATTGCCTATGAAAAACGAACCTCCGTATGCCTCGAGACACAGCATTTTCCCGATAGTCCCAACCAGCCTCATTTCCCTTCCACTGTATTGCGGCCCGGAGAGAAGTATGATAGTCGGTGTATCTACCGTTTCGGAGTGGTAAAATAATAATAAAGTTGTCCTGAAATTTCTGTATAGAGTATGCAACCCAGTGCAGCCGATCACTGGGTTGTCTGGCTGCACTCCTTCTTTCTCAATTTTACTCACCCCCTTGAGTATTTTTACTCAGTGGGGTGAGTATCTTTACTCTTCCGCTTGAGTATTTGTACTCAAGCGGAAGAGTAAAATGAAGAGAAGAATGCCATCTGTATGGCTTGTAGAGCGGGTGATTGTTGCGATGTCTGGGCTAATATCAGGAAGGATATTTAAAAAAATCATCATTTTATATATCCTATTAAAGAAAGAATTTGTCCGGAGGATATGTAAGAATATATGATGAGCTGAAAGGAAAGTCTCTGAATAATTCTAAGCCCGAAAGGTATCGCCGTAAGGTGAAGACATATCAGCTGCATAGCAGCGATATGTTCCCAGTCCTGTGGGGAAGCGCAAGATTGACGAAGTCAAAGCGCAGGGCTGGGAACTGGGAACATGTCGATACTATGCAGCTCCTGCTATTCCTACGAGTGGATATCTTTGTTGATCGAATCAATATAACTTAATATCTCCTCGCGTCCGGTGCGGTTTTCCGCAGAAGAGATAAAATAAGGGGGAAGTTCTTCCCATTGTTTCTTCAATTGTTCCAGATACACAGACACATTGCCGTGTAATTTACCCGATTTGAGTTTATCTACTTTGGTAAATACAATGGAGAAAGGAATACCATTTTCTCCCAACCACTCCATAAATTCCAGATCTATTTTCTGAGGTTCGAGCCGGCTGTCGATCAAAACGAACAGGTTGGTCATCTGCGGACGTTCCAAAATGTAGTTTTCTATGATGGTCTTGATCTGTTCCTTGCCTTTTTGTCCGCGTTTGGCATATCCATATCCGGGAAGGTCGACCAGATACCAGTTGTTATTGATCAGAAAATGATTGATCAGCATGGTCTTTCCGGGAGTGGAGGAGGTCATAGCCAGCCCTTTCTTATTGGTGAGCATATTGATCAGGGACGATTTACCTACGTTGGAACGACCGATAAATGCATATTCGGGCAGTTCACCTGCCGGACATTTACGCACATCGGTGTTGCTCATCACAAATTCAGCACTTTTTATTTCCATAATTTTTATTTATTTAAACCGGTCATTTATTCTTTGGTTTGATCAGAAGGAGTGGATAAGATCCACATCCCGGCGAAAGTCAGTGCGCCGTTGAGCATCAGTAACTCATAGCCGAAGCGATAGCCTGTATGGGCAGCCATCCATTGATCCAGCCCGTAGCAGAGAATGGGGGAAAGGATAGCTATGAGTGGTATCCACTTGTCTCGGGTTGCGCGTCGGGTAAACAGGCCAAAGGCAAACATTCCCAATAGCGGGCCGTATGTATAGGAGGCGATAGTGTATATGGCATCGATCACACTCTTGTTGTTCAGGGCATGGAAAAGGCAGATGAAAACGACCAATATCACAGACACTGCTATATGCACCTGGTTGCGTTTGCGTCGTGCCACCGCTTCCGGCTGTTTTTCTGTCTCCAGAATATCGACACAGAAACTTGTAGTCATCGAAGTAAGTGCCGAATCGGAGTTGCTGAAAGCAGCGGCAATGATCCCGATGGTGAATAGTACCAGTACGGCAGGCCCCAGATAGCCCTGTGTGGCAAGCTGTGGAAGCACTTCATCGTTGACAGTCGGCAGTGTCCATCCCATTTTTCCGGCGAGTACCAACAGCAGGATGCCCAGACAGAGAAACAGGAAATTCAACGGTATGAAGGCAAAACCATACCAGTACATATTCTTCTGTGCATCTTTCAGGTTGCGGCAGGTCAGGTTTTTCTGCATCATGTCCTGGTCCAGTCCAGTCATCACGATCACGATGAAAATACCACTGATAAACTGTTTGAAGAAGTTTTGCCGGGATACCCAGTCGTCGAATACAAAGATACGGCTGTTGGGATGTTCCCGTATTGTTTGTACCAGTTCCGCTCCTCCCATGTCCAGTTTCTGAACGATAAATACAATGATACAGATCAGTGCTATGATCAGGCAGAGGGTTTGCAGGGTATCTGTCCACACAATCGTGCGGATGCCACTCTTGTGCGTATAGATCCATACCAGTGCCACGGCACCTGTGGCGATCAGCCAGAAGGGAACATTCATCTCCCGGAAGACATAGATATGCAGAATGGTACACACCAGATAGAGTTTGGCAGCCGTACCCAGCATACGCGACAGCAGAAAGAAGAGGGAGCCTGTCCGGTAGGAACTGCGTCCGATGCGTGTGCCCAGATAAGTGTAGATGCTGGTCAGTTGCAGCCTGTAGTACAGGGGAAGCAACAGGTGTGCTACCACCAGATAGCCGAAGAAAAAGCCGAATACCGTCTGCATATAAGTCATATCCATGCCACGCACCATACCGGGCACGGATATAAAGGTGACTCCCGAGATGGAGGCTCCGATCATGCCGAATGCCACGATGTACCAGGGAGAGCGATTCTCAGCCTTGAAAAAAACAGCATTGCTGCTCCCCCGGCGACCGGTGAAATGGGAAATCAGCAACAGGGCAGAGAAATAACATACGATAGTGACCAGTATCAGCATGGGCACAAAGGTACTATTTATTTTGCAAATCTTATCTATCTCGTAAGTCGTTGAAACGTATTTTAAAACACTCATACATGGTATATTCGGCGGGGTTTGTTATCTTTGCATGAATTTGAAATCGCAGAAAAAATGAATCAACAATACCCGTCGATGCTTCTGGAGAAAGCAGTGGGAGAATTTGCCAAACTACCGGGCATCGGAAAGAAGACAGCTATGCGTCTGGTGCTCCATCTGCTGCGGCAGGAGAACTCTGTGGTAGAGGCTTTTGGAAGTGCTATCACTACGTTGAAGCGTGAAGTGAAATATTGCAGGGTCTGTCACAACATCTCCGATACGGAGACCTGTCAGATCTGTGCCCATCCGCAGCGCGATGCTTCCACTGTGTGTGTGGTAGAGAATATCCGTGATGTGATGGCTGTGGAGGCTACACAACAGTTTCGTGGGTTGTACCATGTACTGGGTGGGGTCATCTCGCCTATGGATGGTGTGGGTCCGGGAGATCTGCAGATCGATAGTCTGGTGCGTCGGGTTGAGGAAGAGAATGTCCGGGAGGTGATCCTGGCATTGAGTACCACCATGGAGGGAGATACCACGAACTTCTATATTTTCCGAAAGCTCGAGAAGTCCGGAGTCAAACTGAGTGTCATCGCCCGTGGCGTGTCTGTGGGAGATGAACTGGAATATGCCGATGAGATCACATTAGGACGTAGTATCGTGAACCGCACCGTATTTACAGGATCTAATTGAAATACCGAATAAACGAATAAAACCTGATACAACGAGATGGAAGAGGAGATCCGACTGATCACGCGAAGATTGAAACTGCAATATGCCCTGTTGTGGATAGTACCGTTGGCCATGATGCTGCTCTTTGAGACAGGCACTCTCCCCGAAGGGATGTGGGCCGGCAATGGATCGGCCATGTATGTGGCGGAGACGATCGGCATTTTACTGGCTATTGTATGCATTCCGCTGTCGCTCCGTCTGTTCAACCTGGTACTGACCAGAAAGATCGATACGACTTCTTTGGCGGAGGCCATACGGCTCTACAAACGTTGGGGTGCTGTTAGGCTTCTGTTGTTGGGCATCGCTGTGTGTGCCAATCTCTTTATCTATTACATGACCCTGAACTCTACCGGTGGATTGGCGGCATTGATCACGCTCACTGCTTCGCTCTTCTGCCTGCCCGGTGAGAAGAAGGTGCGTTCGGATCTTCATTTAACCACGGAGGAAGAAGCATGAGAAATTATCTGGCAGGGCGGCGTGTATACCTGCGTGCCATGGAGCCGGAAGATCTGGCTGTTCTCTATAAGATAGAGAACGATCCGGCAATGTGGGCGGTCAGTAGTTTCACGGTTCCTTATTCGAGGTATACACTCAAGGAGTATCTTTCGCTGTCTCAGAATGATATTTTCGCAGACAAACAGTTGCGGCTGATGATTGCCGCACGTGAAGACGGAAGGGTAGTAGGTACGGTGGATATCACCGATTTTGTACCTTTGTACAACCGGGGAGCTGTAGGGATTGCCATCCTGGCCAGTGAGCAGGGGCAGGGATATGCAACGGAGGCTTTGCAACTGCTTTGCGACTATGCGCTGGGCTTTCTTCGTCTCAGGCAACTGTATGCGCATATTCCCGTATCCAACGAGGCCAGCCTGCGGTTGTTTGAAAAAGCAGGTTTCGTACGTTGTGGTCTGCTCCGGGAGTGGATCTGCCGCGAGGGGCGGTTTGAAGATGCTGTAATGGTACAACTCCTGGCCGGTACAAAATAGGCTCAGAACCGGCCGGATCAGAGCAAGATCAGTTAAGTGAAGGGTCTTGTGGAAAACGGGACCAGGTCTGGTATTTGCTACCCAATTTTCCCAGCGTTCGCTTCCACATATCTTTAGATTCTTCGTTGAGCAGGCAGGAAGCTTCCTCTTTAGAGATAAGCCAGGTGTTTTCACTGATCTCCTGCGACAGTTGTTGGGACTCCCAACCCGAATACCCCAGGAAGAAACGTACTTTCCCTTCGGTGGGGTTGCCCTGCAGGATGTATTTCTTTATTTCGTCGAAATCTCCATTCATAAACAGTCCTTTGGCTACCTGGAAGGCTCCGGGTATATTCTCCAGGGTATGCAGGTAGAAAAGCGTATCGCCACCCACTGGTCCGCCTTTGTAGAGAGGTATATCTTCGAGGTACTTAAATTCTTTGATGATGTCATTGAGCAGGAGAGGGAGCTGTTTATTCATAATAATTCCCATACTGCCCTCTTCCGAATGGTCTATCAGTAATATGACTGACCGGCCAAACGTAGCATCACTGAGGAACGGTTCCGATATAAGGACCTTTCCCCGGGAAGGTATTAGGTTATTCGACTGAATCTTAAATATGTCGGTATCCATGTTCATGCCTCTAATATAGAGAAGTTTTTCGCACAAACAAAGAAATCTTATTGTTTTTTTCTTTAAATTATAAATTATTTTTAC
>DALZBD010000255.1:0-6160 GCA_031977515.1 Bacteroides sp.
CGGCCTACCGTACAACACTTCTTCCAGGGATGGGACAGTCATGCTCATACCGATAGTACATTCTTTGACCGTCGCAGACAAAGTATAGCAGGCAACTATTTTGTTCCTCTTTCAGGGGCTTCTGTCGAGATAAGGGGGCAGGCAAAATATGCTTCGCGACTGGATACATTTCAGCGGGCTGCTATTGTCTTTGATAATAACGGCCCTCTGGAAGTCACAGCCAGAATAAACAGGGACAGTGTCTGTCGCCGTCAGTTTACATCTTCCCCGCATTTACAACAAATGGAAGTACAAGGGAAGATCGGTTCTGTAAAGTGGAACATCCATTCTGCTGATTCGGCTACATTCTATGGCCTCTTCGCAGATGGGCATGAAGGGATTATATTGGATAATTTTTCTTTGCGGGGTACTTCCGGAGTGACATTAAGCTCTATTCCCGCCAGAATGCTCCGGGAGTTCAATGACATACGGCCATACGATCTTATTATTCTGCAATATGGCCTGAATGTGGCTACCGAACGCGGAAGCAACTACGATAGTTATCAGACAGGAATGATAAAAACCATATCTTTTCTCAAAGAACATTTTCCACAGGCAGGTATTTTGTTGTTGAGTGTGGGAGATCGCAATTATCGGACAGACACAGGAGAACTGCGAACCATGCCCGGTATAAAGAATCTGGTGCATTATCAGCGTAATATTGCGGCTCAGAGCCAGATTGCTTTCTGGGATATGTTTGAAGCAATGGGAGGAGAGGGGAGTATGGCCAGGCTGGTGCATGCATCTCCCTCTATGGCTAATTATGATTATACGCATATCAATTTCCGTGGAGGACGATATATGGCAGATCTGCTTTTTAAAGTTTTGAATTATGGCAAGGAACAAGAAGATAGAAGGCGTGCGTATGAAGAGGAATAAGAGGGCGCTGTTTTGTCTGGTAGGAGGGCTTTGGTTTTCAGCTTTGGTCAGTGCCCAGGATCCTTTGCCGGCATCTTTGAAAGGCGACAGGCCGTTTGCAACCATCTCTCCTCTTGCCGACTTGAGTAGTATACAGGATACGGTGGAGGTTTATGTTTCCCTACCTCATGTGTTCAGAAATACCGGGGAGAACTACATTGATGATCCGGCAGGAATATTATATCCGATCTGGGAGCGAATGAGAACTATTCGCAGAGGAACTTCCAACGATACACTCCGGATTGTTCATATCGGAGACAGCCATGTCAGGGGAGCTATATTCCCACGTACGGCAGGAGATCTGTTGACGTATGCATTTGGTACGACCAGCTATACGGAAATGGGTGTCAATGGTGCTACCTGTCTAACCTTCACTCATGCGGATCGCATCAATCAGATTGCAGCGCTACGACCGGAACTGATTATCTTTTCTTTCGGAACCAATGAAAGCCACAACAGACGCTATCAGTCTATGGTGCATTATCGGCAGATAGACGAACTGGTGCGTCTGGTGCGTGAGAAGATACCTGATGTGGCTATTCTGCTTACTACCCCTCCCGGCTCCTACGAAGGGTACAGGGGAAGACGCAGGACTTCTGCTCTTACGATAAACCCACGGACAGCGGTAGCTGCAAAGACGATATGTGAGTATGCCAGGGAGAAGGGACTGGCTGTATGGAATATGTATACAGTAGTAGGAGGCGAGAAGGATGCCTGCCGCAATTGGAAAACTGCGAAATTGTTACGTCCCGATCATGTGCATTATTTGCCTGAGGGCTATAAACTGCAAGGAGAGTTGTTGTTCGAAGCTTTGATAAATTCTTATAATGAATATGTTACCCGGTGACCTGGACCTGTCACGTTTGCAGGAACTGCTAACCTACAATGAACAGGCTCCCCTGATCTTCAACAGCGGACTGTTTTTGTGGTTGTTTGCCGGTTTCATGCTGATGTATGTATTGTTGCAATACAAAGACACGGCACGTATTCTATTTGTGACCTGCTTTTCCTATTATTTCTACTACATGAGTAGTGGATTCTATTTTTTTCTGTTGGCAGTTGTTACCGTCAGCGATTATTTTATCGCACGACAGATGGATCAGACAGAACGCCCTTTTCATCGTAAACTGTTGGTCACATTGAGCTTGTCCATAAATCTGGGGCTTCTTTGTTTCTTTAAATATACCAATTTCTTTGGTGAGATCATCGCTTCTTTTACAGGAGGATATTTCCGGGCATTGGATATATTTCTTCCTGTCGGCATCTCATTTTTTACATTTCAGTCTCTTAGTTATACCATTGATATATACCGTCGGCAGATTAAACCATTGGATCGATTGCTGGATTACGCTTTTTATGTTTCCTTTTTTCCTCAACTTGTAGCAGGGCCTATTGTGCGTGCGCGGGATTTTCTTCCGCAGATACACAAACCATTACTGGTGACTCAGGAAATGTTTGGGAAAGGAATCTGTTTTATTGTGTGCGGACTCTTTAAGAAGGCAGTTATTTCCGACTATATCAGTATAAACTTTGTAGAGCGTGTTTTTGAAAATCCTTCCCTTTATTCCGGTCTGGAAAATCTCATGGGAGTATATGGATATGCACTACAGATTTATTGCGACTTTTCCGGATATAGTGATATGGCAATAGGCCTTGCTCTTTTACTCGGTTTTCATTTTAATATCAACTTCGATTCTCCTTACAAGTCAGCCTCTATTACCGAGTTCTGGCGGCGTTGGCACATCTCTTTGTCAAGCTGGTTGCGGGATTATCTCTATATTTCTTTGGGAGGAAATCGCAAGGGACGTTTCAGGCAATATGTGAATCTCATTATTACTATGTTGTTGGGAGGTCTGTGGCATGGTGCATCTTTGAACTTCGTCGTATGGGGTATGCTACATGGAGTAGCTCTTGCTTTTCATAAAGCATGGAGAACTTTATTAAATAGAGGAAAGAATGACCTTTCTACAGGCTGGCGGAAAGTCGGTGGTGTGATCATCACCTTCCATTTCGTTTGTTTTTGTTGGATATTCTTTCGGAATACCCATTTCGACCACTCCTTAAGTATGCTCCGGCAGATATTTACCGCTCTTCATCCCGAACTGTGGGAACAGTTACTGACGGGGTATAGCAAAGTCTTTGTTTTGATAGGAATAGGTTATGCGCTTCATTTTGCTCCGGCATCCTGGGAGGCTGCATTCAATCGGACAATGATCCGCCTTCCCTTTTGGGGAAAGGCAGCCTTGCTCATCGGGTTGATTTATTTTGTTATTCAGATAAAGAGTAGCGAGATCCAACCCTTTATTTATTTCCGTTTTTAAAATCTGTTTCTTTATTCTTAGATGCAAATATGCGTTTCTACATCGGTTGCTTGTTCTCTTTTGAAGGCGATAATAGCGATTGTAGAGACGCATATTTGCGTCTGAAAAGCGAACAAACAGCCGGAAAAGGAGGTTGAAGAAATAGTTGGCCGTTTTATAGATTTCGATCGACGAAGTCTATAAAACGGCCAACTATAATTAAAATTTAAACAGGCTCTTAGTAAACACCAATTTCATCGAGGAAAAGGTAAGGAGATTTCCCTTCTCCACTATGTCCTTTGGGAAGTCCTGGTGTACGTTTGATCTTTACACGGATGTATTGAGTCGTTACCGGATCAAAAGTAATACTATAATTCTCTACGCTCTTTTTCGTAATATCAGTTTCTGCCGGAAAATCAATAGTTGCGATCTCCCTGAATTCCTGTCCGTTGTCCGATACCGAAACTACCAATCCTACAGATCCCATGACCCATGCATTCAGATCGGCAATGGCTTGTGTAGATACTTTCTGTACAGTAGTGGGTGCCTGCAGGTCAATGGTAGCTTCTACATCACCTCCCACAAAACCCAGCCATCTTCCGGAAGCATAGCTGTCGGTTCCTTTCAGTCCATCTACCAACATCGGAGCTCCATCGTATGTATATCTTTCCGAGGGCTGGAACGACAATGTTATAGGTTTTGAAGTCGCCAGATTAAAATCGATCTCTTCAGAAATCACTTTGCTTTTGCCGGACGGACGCACCGCAACAGCTTTGAATACTACTGTCTCGGATATAAATACCGGCCCATTGTAAGAAATAGATTTCTCTGTGGGCTCACTTCCATCTAACGTATAATAGATAGGAGCATTATCGATTGTTGAAAGTTCAACTTTCACCGCTTTATTCTCTTTGTCCGGAGTAAACACAGACTTTATATCGAAAACATGCTTCGCGTATATGTATCCGCCCAGGTCGTAATGTGCCATCAGACGCGGAAGTCTTTGTGTGAAGTTTTTGTAGTTCTTCTTTTCTGGCTGAGTCCATTGTACTTCACTCAAAGCAGCCAGGCGGGGGAGAAGTTTATATTCTATACGATCTGACTCAGGTAGGTATTCGGTCCAGATATTTGCCTGTGCTCCCAGGATGTGAACACTTTCTTCTTTGGTCAGCACATCAGGAACCGGTTCCAGACTATATACCTTTTCTACGTCGACAAATCCTCCGATAGACAACGGCTCATCCTGAGTATCTGTGGTCTGGTAATAATCGAAGTATGCATGGCTGGTAGGTACCATGATCACATCATGTCCCAGACGGGCAGCTTCTATTCCTCCTTCCAGTCCTCTCCACGACATAACTACCGCATTGGGTGCAACATCTCCATCAAGGATTTCATCCCATCCGATCATCTGGCGACCTTTTTTATTAATCAGTCTCTCAATACGCTGCATACAGTAGCTTTGTAAGCGGTCTTCCGCAGTGTGACGACTATCTGCTTTGAGGTTTTCAGCTTTGATGCGTGCCTGGCATTTTGGACAGGCTGCCCATCGTACGCGGGGGGCTTCGTCACCACCTATGTGTATATACCGGGAAGGGAACAGATCGATCACCTCTTCCATGATTTCTTCCAGGAATACCATCGTATCTTCATTTCCTATACACAATACATCGTCAAAGATTCCCCAACGGGGGCATACTTCATAGGGTCCTCCTGTACAACCCAATTCAGGATAGCAGGCCAACACAGCCAGCATATGTCCGGGAAGGTCTACCTCCGGAATTACTTCAATGAAGCGGTCTCCGGCATAGGCGATCACTTCTTTGATCTCTTCCTGTGTGTAGAATCCTCCATAAGGTGTTTCGTCATATTCCTGAGAATTTCTACCGATCACCGTTCTGTTGCGTTGCGAACCAACTTCTGTCAGACGGGGATATTTCTTACTTTCAATACGCCATCCCTGATCATCAGTAAGGTGCCAGTGAAATACATTCAGATTGTGTAGAGCCAGAATATCTATATACTTCTTCACAAAATCTACAGAAAAGAAATGTCGGCTTACGTCCAGATGCATACCACGGTATCCGAAACGTGGAGCATCCATGATTTGTACAGTAGGCAATACGATTTTTGAATTTCCGGCATCTGCCGGGATAGATTTCCGAAGTGTCTGTATACCATAGAATACACCTTGTTCGGTTTTTCCGCTAATTGTTACCTGGTCTGATTCCACCAGAAGTATATAACCCTCTTCGGCAGAGATCTGATCATCCAGTGTCAATACAATAGCAGCTTTTTGTTTAGTGGCACCTTGCTGATAAGGTTGAGTAGAGTACGTTTTTCCTGTTATCTCTTTCAAATAGAGAGCAAGAAACCCGGCATTACGCAGCAGTACCTCATTCTCTGCCGGATAGAGAATAGATGTGCTGGTGTTAAGAACAAACGGAGCCTGCTCCGTGAGAACGACCTCCTGGGGAAGAGGTATCACCTGGTAATTGGCTTTTTTCTCTTCTGCCTGGCACGAAATGAGGGTCATCACCAGAAAAAAGAGAAAGATGTGGTTAAGTTTTTGCATAATAAAATTGATTAATTTATTGTCCGTACAAATATAAATAAAAATACGTTAGGCTTTTAACTCTTATGGGGAGAATACAGTATATATGCAAGGTTATATGGATATAAAGAAATATATGTCGCAGAATAGATATTTTATAGTAGGGAAATTTGTATTTTATATACTTTCGGTTTCACCGACATGCCCATGTCAGGTATGCCGATATGGGCATCTCAGAACTCTTGACATGAGCATGTTGGTATATCTGACATGGGCATGTCGGTAAAGTGGGGGTTGCATTGTTTTTTATGTATGTATTCAGCGGTTTTTTATTTTCGTATAATCATTC
>DALZBD010000256.1:0-6137 GCA_031977515.1 Bacteroides sp.
TTGATTCCTGGCGTCTGATCGTAAACAATGATTATTCCAGATCGCTTTATCCGGAGAAACAATATCCACGCAGTGAAACAGTGGATTTCCAGCGTGGTGAGGTCGAATGGGCAGGTGGTAACCTCTATTTCCCGCAATGGAAATGGAAAATGGAAATAGAATATCTGGATTGACAGGTAAAACAAAATTTCTTTAGTAAATCCCACTCCGGGTATCAGTTTTATTCCTTTATAAAAAGCATGTACAGTTTCTTTTATTCCAGTGGATAGAAGGAACTGTCGTTTTTTTAACATTTGGTATTGAGACTTCTTGTCACAACGAATGTAAAAATGGCAGATTTGCTCGTTAATCGCTGTTAACCTGCATATAGGCTCTGTTAAAAGAGAAGAAAATTAGCAGTCAACAGACATCGTAGAATGGTTTTTGTTTTTAATTTAACGTCAGTATAGTTAAGACAAAAAATAATATTAACATTCAAATATAAAAATTGTGGTATGAGTAAAACAGCTAAAAACATCCTTGGAGCAGCAGCTATTGTGTTGCTCAGTTCAGGGGTAGCCGGGGTGACTACTTACAAAATGATGCAGCCCGCCGGTCAGCAGGGAGCCACTTCGTTTTATGATGTCTTTCAGCAGGATCCCAACGTGAGACTTGCCGCGTTTGACGCAGTGGACGCACAGCCCATAGATCTGACACAGGCTGCCGAAAGCTCTGTCAATGCAGTGGTACATATCAAAGCGACTCAATTGTCTAAAACACAGACAGTACGTCGGGCACCTGATATTTTTGACTTTTTCTTTGGAGACGGTGCGCGTGGCAATCAGGAACGTCAGATACAGACGCAGCCCCGGGTCGGATTCGGTTCGGGTGTGATCATCTCCAAAGACGGATATATTGTGACCAACAATCACGTGATTGACGGAGCGGATGAGATCAGTGTGAAACTCAATGACAACCGTGAATTTGTAGGACGTATCATTGGTACCGATCCTGCTACGGACCTGGCATTGGTAAAGATCGAAGGCGACAACTTTCCTACGCTTCCTGTCGGTGACTCCGATAATCTGAAAGTGGGTGAGTGGGTACTTGCCGTAGGTAATCCTTTCAACCTGACTTCTACGGTCACTGCCGGGATCGTCAGTGCGAAAGCACGTACACTGGGAGTTTACAACGGAGGTATAGAATCATTTATCCAGACCGATGCTCCGATCAACCAGGGTAATAGCGGTGGAGCACTTGTCAATGTAAAAGGTGAACTGATCGGTATCAATTCCGTACTTTCTTCACCGACCGGGTCTTTTGCCGGTTATGGATTTGCTATTCCTACCAGTATCATGACCAAAGTCGTGGCCGACCTCAAACAATACGGTACTGTACAACGCGCTCTGTTGGGTATCAAAGGTAGCTCTTTGTCGAACGACCGTTACATCAACGAGCAGGTCAACGAGGAACTGAAGAAGAAAGCCGCCGAACTGGGTGTGGTAGAAGGCGTATTGATCGCTGAGATCATTGAAGGAGGATCTGCCTCAGGTGCCGATATCAAAGTGGATGACGTAATCATTGGTATTGATGGTAAGACGGTACGCAATATGGCCGATCTGCAGGAAGCACTCGCGAGACATCGTCCGGGTGATAAAGTGAAGGTAAAACTGATCCGTGCCAAGAAAGAACGTACGGTTGATGTGACTCTGAAAAACGAACAGGGTACTACCAAAGTGGTGAAAAATGCCGGAATGGAAATTCTTGGAGCAGCCTTCAAGGAACTGACCGATGAGCAGAAGAAGCAACTCAATGTGAGCTATGGTCTGCAGGTGACAGGTGTCAGCAACGGTAAAATGTCGGATGCCGGTATCCGCAAAGGATTTATTATCCAGAAAGCCAACGGTCGTCAGATCAATAAAGAAAGTGATCTGGAAGAGGTATTCCGCGAAGCAACGAAGTCACCCGACCAGGTGTTGTTTATCTCAGGTATCTTCTCTTCGGGCAAGCGGGCCAACTTTGCGGTAGATCTGAGTGAAGATTGATGCGGAGATCGTGATATAGTAAATTAACTTAAATCATATCAAAAAAGAGTATCGGCACTCTAACAAGCCGGTGCTCTTTTTGTTATTTATATAGAGGCACTGTTTCCTGATCTTTTACATACAACAGGCAGGTCGGGAAATGTAGCTAAATGTGACAGTTCCAGGGAAGAGAAAGTTTGGTCTTTCTCTGATTCCCTCCCTCTTACGGCAA
Source organism: Bacteroides sp. (assembly GCA_031977515.1). Classification (GTDB taxonomy): domain Bacteria; phylum Bacteroidota; class Bacteroidia; order Bacteroidales; family Bacteroidaceae; genus Bacteroides. The sequence goes on from DALZBD010000256.1 coordinate 2,236, forward strand.
CCGCCTATCTTCTGTTTCTTGAAAGTGAATGTACATAAAATCATTAAACAAAGGAGATGCAGGTAAATACGTAAAACAAGATAATAATCGTGAAAAAGTTAAGTACATTCTATACTAAACCAATAATTTGTAGTAACTTTGCACTCCAAATCTGTTTTAAAGAATGAGACAACTAAAGATTACCAAAAGTATCACTAACAGAGAGAGTGCTTCTCTTGACAAGTATTTACAGGAAATCGGACGCGAGGACCTTATTACTGTTGAAGAGGAGGTGGAGCTCGCTCAGCGCATTCGCAAGGGTGACCGTGTGGCATTGGAAAAGCTGACCCGGGCCAACCTGCGTTTTGTCGTATCTGTAGCCAAGCAATACCAGAACCAGGGGCTTAGTTTGCCCGACCTTATCAATGAGGGAAATCTGGGTTTGATCAAAGCTGCGGAGAAATTCGACGAGACCCGTGGGTTCAAGTTCATCAGTTATGCCGTTTGGTGGATCCGTCAGTCTATTTTGCAGGCTTTGGCAGAGCAGTCGCGTATTGTTCGTCTGCCTCTCAATCAGGTAGGCTCGCTGAATAAGATCAGCAAAGCCTTCTCTAAATTTGAGCAGGAGAATGAGCGCCGCCCTTCCCCTGAAGAATTGGCTGAAGAATTGGATATCCCTGTGGACAAGATCTCTGATACACTCAAGGTTTCCGGCCGTCATATTTCGGTGGATGCACCTTTTGTGGAAGGAGAAGACAACAGTCTGCTGGATGTGCTGGTGAACGATGATTCGCCTATGGCAGATCGCTCGTTGGTGAACGAGTCTCTTGCGAGGGAAATTGATAGAGCTCTTTCTACGTTAACCGATAGGGAAAAAGAGATCATACAGATGTTTTTCGGTATCGGACAACAGGAAATGACATTGGAAGAGATTGGCGACAAATTCGGTCTCACACGTGAGCGCGTACGCCAGATCAAGGAAAAAGCAATCAGGAGATTACGACAAAGCAATCGTAGTAAATTGCTCAAATCTTATTTGGGATAAATAAGAAATATCAGTTTCCGACAATTGAAGGTATAAAAGCCGGTCTGTCTTTTTGACAGCCGGTTTTTTTTTATACCTTTGTCATCTAAATTACTCAATATTTTTTTTATGAAGTATTTGAAACTGATTATGATCTTTGCTCTTTTGCTGGCGGTTGTTCCTGCATCTGCTAAAAAGAAGAAATCTGCTAAGGCACCTAAACCACAGAAAGAGTTGAAGGAGCCCAAAGAGCCAAAAGTCCTGAAGCCTGTATATATATATGGTGTAGCAGCTTCTTTCACCGATACAGTGGTATATTACACAGACATCCAGCCTCTGGATAGCGTGTACCTCAACGGGCATGGTTTTCTTCCACAGCGGGAACTTTATAGCTATCAGTTGAAAAACTATTTGGAGTATGATAAGAAGTTACCCAATCGTACTTGTATGGTCTATTTCTCCAACAATCGGAAAAAACTGGATAAACAGTTTACGAAATTCCTCTCTAAATACAAGAAGTCTTCCGGACAGGTCTTACAACTGATCGATCCCGAAGAATTCAAATTCAAAAAACCGGAGTACTGATTTTGACGTTATAGATAAGAGATGCTTCGGTATCTCTTCTTTTTTATATTTAATCCGTAGAATAAAAGACATATATCTATGAAGAATTATCTATATGGTATCTTTGGCTTGTTTCTTTTGACACTGGTAGCTTGCGATAAAGACGATCCGATACCGAACCCTCCGGAGAAAGGGACTGAATGTACAGTATTGGCTTATTTAATAGGTAATAGTTCAAGTAATGATTTAAGTAATCTGCTTCGAAACAATTACAATGATATGTTGATAGGGATGGGATCTGTAGATGTATCGAAATACAACCTGTTGGTTTATTTGGAGTCAAAGTATGATGAAAGTCCTTATTTAGTTCATGTTCGTAAAGATGAAACAAATAAAGTAATAGCCGATACCCTCTATAGTTATCCGGTGCAAAATCCACTGAATATATCTGTTATGACTGAGGTCTTTTCTAAGGTATTCAGTGATTTTCCGGCAGATCGTTACGGATTGGTCCTGGGGTCTCATGCGGATGGTTGGATTCCGGCAACTCAATCCGCATCCCGTTCTTTTGGTGAGTATTTGGGCACACAAATGGATATTCCGGATTTTGCTACGGTTTTGCAGCGGGTAGGTAAACATTTTGATTATATCTTTTTTGATGCTTGTTTTATGCAGACTGTAGAGGTGGCCTATGAGCTTCGAAATTATGCAGACTATATAGTTGCTTCTCCTACGGAGATACCTGGTCCAGGTGCTCCTTTTCAAACACTCACTCCTATGCTGTTTAAAACGGATCGGGCGGCTTTAGCAATCGCTGAAGAGTATTATAGAGTTTATGCAGACACCTATACGGGAGTAACTCCCACAACTTCGGTATGGACGGGAGGGGTCTCTGTTACAGCAATTGATACACGGTATCTGGAACAGCTGGCGGTAAGAACAAAGGATATTTTATCCGGTTACTATCGCCAGGGACAATGGCTTACTTCATTAAGTGGTATCATGTGTTATGACAACCGTAATGTGAAGTACTATTATGATTTCGATGGCTTTATCCGGTTGATAACTTCTGAGGATAACAATTATCTTACTTGGAAGAAAACTTACGATCAGGCTGTAACTTATTTTGCTACTACCCCAAAGAATTATTCAGCTTATGCAAGGATGTTCGACATGGAGGGAGCCACCGGACTTTCTACTTACATTCCACAAAATCAGAATTCTTTAGCATATACATATTATCCCGTTATGCAATGGTACAGCGCAGCCGGTTGGGAGGATACCGGTGGGTGGCCGGATAAAGAATGATTGCCAGAGAAAAAAAGGTTGCTTTCCTATTCCGGACATTTCCTATCAACCGCATAGCGATAGTCTACTTATTGCAGCCATATCATAGTGTCTGGTACGGACAGATTGTACTTGTTATGTTAATAAAAATAACTCTAAATAAAAGGTTTTATGTTCCTATCTTTTATAAATATCCGCACCATAGCGATACCCTTTGGGGTAAAGGGTGTAAGGATATGGCCAAAAGGGTGACACCCTTTGCCCCGGATATTGTGACCCTTTTTAATCTGGGTCCGGAGTACTTCTGAAGGGGGATTATTTTTCTCTCCAACTGCGTAAGAGAAAAGATTCTTTGTGAAAATAATTTGTGATTTATTGTTACGAGTATTTTTTAGGATACCGGAACAGAATAGCCAGTAGTGCACAAATTCCCATTACAAAAGGATAATACAGGTATTTCACAATACTTCCCGAAGCAATGCCTGCGATTCCTGCCGCCATTAATAATTGTGCTCCGTAAGGAATAATACCTTGTACCACACAAGAGAAGGTATCCAGGATACTTGCTGACTTACGTCTATCCACATGGAACCGGGTAGCAATATCTTTGGCTATAGGTCCGGTAGTGATGATAGCAATCGTGTTATTAGCTGTGCAGAGGTTGGTCAGGCCTACTAAGGCGGCTATACTCAATTCTGCTCCCCGTTTGCCTTTTACACGTCTGGTGAGTGCGGAGATAATAAAGTCGATTCCTCCGTTATAACGGATCGTTTCCAGCATACCTCCAGCCAGTAAGGTGATGATAATGAGTTCTCCCATGCCAATGATTCCTTCTCCCATAGAGGCAAACCATTCGGCGAATCCAAAGCCGCCGGAAGCGAGACCAATGATACCCGTCAGTACAATACCCACGACCAATACGATCATTACATTCAGTCCGGCAATGGCTGTAATAAGTACTACGAGATAGGGGAGTACCCTGATCCATTCGATCTTTCCGATCTCGTAAGAAGTTTCGATGGATAGTCCCTGAAATATATAAATGCCT
>DALZBD010000257.1:0-6120 GCA_031977515.1 Bacteroides sp.
ATCATCCTCAGCCTGACGGCTATGCCTGTATTGGGGTGCTTTTTATAGATTTACATCTATTACTCATTCTGTTAGTTACGGATATTCTCTATTTCCCGGCCGGGAAATATATTTTCAGTTTTGTTATCAACAACTTTTGTACTTCTTCTGTTATTAGTAAGGCAGGAAACAACGTATAGAGAAAGATAATTCCGGATAAAATGGATCCGGGCAGTAAACTATTAACAAAAAAGAAAAGAATATGCGAGAAGTAAATGAAGTAAACAGAGTGTATGAGAAATGCCGCAGGATTTCCTGGGGCAGTATTATCGGTGGAGTGGTGACGGTATTGTCCATCTCCTTCCTGTTGTCCCTGATAGGTACAAGTATGGGATTATTTATGTACGATCCACTGGACAACCAACCATTCTCGGGCATTGGTACCTCTATAGGTATCTGGACAGTGATCTCTCTACTTATCAGTCTGGCTGCCGGTGGATTTGTCGCTGGTAAACTGGCCAACCGGGATGGGATCATCCACGGGTTTCTTACATGGGCAGTCTCCCTGATCGTGGCTGTCATTCTGGGTTCTATGGTGATCTCTTCCGCTGCTAAGATGACAAGCAATCTGCTGGGTTCTATTACTTCTGTCACCGGAGATATCCTCTCAGGAATAGGTTCGGCAGTATCGGATGTCTCTTCGGAGGTCGGTTCCCTGTTCGAGAATATAGATATTGATGCAGACGGAGATGATATTCGCCAGGATATGCGCCACACACTGCAACAAACCGGTGTGAAGGAATTCCAGCCCGACTATATCCGCAATCAGGTAGCGGCTGTGCGTTCTGATCTCCAACGAAGTCTCAAACGTCTGGCTACCAATCCCAAGCAGGCTGATACTATCATTGATGGTTTTACTGGCAGATTACAGCAACGGGTAGACCAATATGCATCTAACATCGACCGGGAAAAGGTAGTGACGGCCGTTATGAATAGCGGCAATCTTACCCGTGCACAGGCCGAAAGCACGGTAGACCAGTATATGACGCTTCTGGATGACGGACGCAATGCCCTTAACAACCTGCAACAGGAAATACAGGAGGCTAAGGCAGAATGGGAACAGATGAAACACGATGCGCTTGTGAAATCTGAAGAAGTGGCCAACTCCGCAGCGTGGACCTCTATCTGGTCTTTTATAGCTTTATTGGCCGGAGCAGCGTTGTCTTGTTTCATGGGACGTTTTGGTATTCGGAAATCCAGAGAGGGATACGATCTGTAATAACAGCGTACCCCTCTGAAGAAACATATCAGCGGAGATCCAGCGGAAGTAGAAGCTGTGTCTCCGCTGATTTTCTGTCAGGCGTATAGGTTTCTGACAGTGGGTTTTAGTACCCATGATAGTCTTTCCGACCTCTGTCGAGATAAGGGTGTATCAAAAGTACATATGGAATCTTTTGACTTCGTCGACCACCTCAGTTGACATCGTCGATCTTCGATTCAAGGTTATTCCCTGAGATTCTGTGTAACCCCAGGGTACGCTCCGTTTAACCACTGGGCTATTCACTTCGCTGACCATGGGTTGATATATCCCTTTAACTGCGTCGACCGTGGGTTCAGGGATATACATGTACTTTTGATACACCCTCCCTTTTTAGTAAGAATATCTTCCTTGTTATTAAAAGGAGTCGTCTATTTTTGCAGCATAAGATTTAGGCTGCTTTATGTAGAGAACATTGATTATAGTTACCCGGCTTAGAAACAAAATTGAATCTTATGTAAAGAAAAACCGTATGTACCTCTCTGATTGTATCCCTGTATCTGTCAGTACTTGGTTGTGGATTGGATAACCGAAGCAATGACCATTCTCACTGGATCAAATGAAACTCTTTATTGAGCCGGATAAATGCTCCGGAATTTCCTCAGGAAGATCTCAATGTCAGTGAATAGGGTGCCATCGGAAAATTTGATATAAAATAGAATTGTATACCTGGAGGTAGGAAAGGAGGAAAAAAAAGTAGGAGGAAAACTACTTTTTTTTCCTCCTACTCAATTTATCCAAGTGGCTTGTATCCTCTTAATTGAAGATGTAACGGATACCCACCTGCAGTCTCCAGCATTCGCTGTAGTTCTTGTATGTATCATAAGTCTTGGTTGGATATTCACCGTTGACTTTATACATCGAAAAAGTAGGTACGTTAGCTTCATCCACTCCTTCATATTTCAGAATTCTGCCATTGTTAGCCACAGCATTTGTTTTAGAAATACCCCATCTCGAGTTGATCAGGTTGCCCACGTTCATAATGTCAAAGCTCAACTGAAGGTTGTGTTTTGTTTTGCCTACTTTGAATTGGAAGTCTTCTATCAGGCGGAAGTCAAAACGATGTACCCATGGAGCACGGGCAGCATAGGCTTCAGCATATTGGCCTTTGTGTTTTTTTAGATAAGAGTCTTGATTGACAAACTTCCAGAAGGCAGCACGGTCTTCTTCAGATACAAATTTGATTTCGTTGTCATTCTTCGGAATGTACATTAAGTCATTAGCAATACCATCTCCATTCATATCGTTGGTGTAGCAGAAGCTGTAACCATTGGATGAATAACCGGAGTAGAACAGATTCAAGTGTGTACCGCGAAGCAACCCTTTGTATTTGAACGGAATGTAGTAACTTACAGAACCAATCAACTTGTCAGGTATCACATATTGTGAACGTTGTGTTTTGGCAAAGTTCGGTCCATTCACCGAATGCAAACCTTGCCAGGTCGATACAGGGTCATTGCCAGGCATACCGGAAATTTCTTTAGATTCCGTATGGGTATAAGCCAACATCATGTACAGGTTTTCAACCGGTTGAGCATTCACGGTGATATTCGTTGTATAGCCATATCCTTTAGAGGTGTTGTCCAACATGACTGCATTCGTATCCTTGATATACGTATAGTCTTCAGGATAAATATAACGATCGTCTGCACCACTGAAACGATCCCACTTGCTGGGGTCTTTGATGTTGATGTTAGTCATTGTTACAGCGTTGATATTCTTCATGTACATGAATTCACCGGTAACAGACAATGGGAAAGAGACCGGTACCTGATAATCTACGGCAATAGACGTTTTCCAGACCTGTGGCATTTTGAAGTCTTTAACTACGCCCGAAATTTTATCGCTGGCAGTATGCGTTTCCAGCGTAGTCGGCAGATTAAATTTCGAAATGATTTCATCCATATTGGTAATCATCCCTCCTGCCAACTCGTCCAGGCGACGGTCGTGACCGGTTACTACTCCTTCGTTGTAATTTGTTACGAACTTCACTTGATTTTGAACCATGTTGGAGTTGGTTGGCATATTTGTGAAGAATACCAATGGCAAACGACCGGTAAATACGCCGGTACCACCACGAACTTTCAGCGATTTATCCCCCAATACATCCCATGAGAAACCTACGCGAGGAGAAATCTGTACTCTTGAATCGGGCCATTTACCCGTATCAATGTGTTGTCCGTTGAAACTAAGCGCATAGATCGCGTCGTTGGTTTCAATGTCTTTATTATCAAACATCAGGTTGTCGAAACGAATGCCGTAGGTCAGTTTTAGTTTATTTGTAACATCCCACTCGTCTTGTGCATAAAAGCCCAACTGATTGAATGTAACCTGTGCATTAGGCGATTTGTTGCCGTTCCATCCGTAAGTGAGAGCAAACGATTCGGGAGCAGCACCATTCAGGAAGTCATCCAGACTATTGTAACGATAATATCCTGTGGCATTACGCATATACGCATTGTTGGCAAATTGATGTTCGTAGCTGATACCTGCTGTAATTTTGTGGCTACCCGTAAAGAATGTGAAGTTATCAATGATGCTTGTAATCTTATTGTTGACACCATTGTTATAGGAAAACAACTCATAACCGGCACTCATATATGGTTCCAGAATCTGATTGCCTTCTACGTCCGATCCTGCCATGATATCGATAAATGGGAATAGAGAAGAGTTTGTTCCACGCATATCTTTGATGTTCGTATGCGTAAACAGCAACTGGTTGGAGAGCTTATTCGAGAGACGGCTGTTCAGGTCGGCTGCCCACGAAGTTACGTTGTTGTCCATCGAGTACATACTGTTGGAAAACGCCATGGACTGTGTACCTACACGGTAAGTGCCATTCAAACGATATCCGGTGTCAGAAGAGTTGCCGTTAGGTTCATTCCATGCGGTGTTTTCAGTTTTGTTGTAACGTAAACTCAAACGGTGTTGGTCGGTGATGTTCCAGTCCAGACGAACTAAGATTTTGTTATTCTTTTCATCAGCAGGGAAATTGGTGTACGAGCCTGCGTCATAACCATATTTATCTTTCAGGTGTCTATGGACTTTTTCCATATCCGACTTCAGTGTACGCGATACCATACCTTCTACTTTTTCACCATCTTCGCGCGCGCGATACTTTATTACCTCTCCGGGAATTGTCTCTTTTTCATAGTTCACAAAGAAGAATAATTTGTTTTTGATAATGGGGCCACCTAATGTGAAACCTATAGTTGTTTTAGACTCATCGTTACGAGCACCCAGGTCTTCGCCGTTGATGCGATTACCACGCATATCCTGATTGCGATAATACGTATAAGCTGTACCTTTGAACGTGTTTGTTCCCGATTTGGTAACGGCATTGATACCACCACCGATGAAATTGGTCTGACGGACATCGAATGGAGCAATCACAACCTGTACTTCTTCAATAGCGTCTATTGAGATGGGGCTACCACCACCGGGTAGTGCCGATGAGAGGCCGAAGTTGTTGTTGAAGTTGGCACCATCAATAGTGAAGTTGGTAGAACGTCCGTCACCCCCTGCAAAACTCATCCCGTTGGCATACGGAGACAGGCGGGCGATGTCACTGATGCTGCGATTCACGGTGGGCAACTGTGTAATCTGTTCCGAAGAGATGTTGGTAGTAGCACCTGTCTTTTCGGCAGAGAACTTCGTTCTGGTACCCACAACGATAATCTCGTCAATAAGTTCCGACGATTCTGTGAGTACAACATCCAAACCATAGGTTTCACCTAATTGCAGATAAATGCCTTCATATACCATGGCATTATATCCAATATAGGAAACTGTCACTTTGTATGGTCCTCCCGTACGCATACCTTGCAATGAGAAACGACCGTCCATGTTGGTGATAGCACCATAATTAGTTCCGGACGGTTCATGAACGATCTGTACTGTAGCTCCAATCACAGCTTCTTTATCGGCTATAACTTTACCATTCATGGAAGCTGTTGTAACCTGTGCATTTAATGCTGTTACTAATGTGAATAGTGTAAAACTCAGAAATAGTAGTTTCTTCAACATGTTTTTTATTAATTTAAAATGGAAAAATTCGATAAAAACTTTTTGTGGAAAATTTAAACACGCTCTTCATTTGGGTGCAAAAATACATGAAAACAATAAAAGTATATAAAAAATACACAAATATCTATATTAAGAAAATGTTTCATTTTGTTGACAGAAAAAGTGTTTGTAAATTCTTGCAATAAGAGATAATATATAAGCTGAAGCCTGCAAAAAAAAACGAATAAGTAACCGGACATCTCCCTGCTCTGCCGAGAGAACGGAGAACTCTACCTGCAACATCCCGTCAGCGAAGTCACACGTACTGTGAAAGAGTTGCGAGGCTTCCGCCACATAGCATTGCAGAGAGGAGAAAACAAAGAAGCGACTTTTGATCTCACCCCCACGCTTCTCTCTTCTTACGACATAGACATGACATTCGAAGTAGATGAAGGCGAATTTATGGTGATGGTAGGCGGCTCCTCCCGGGATACAGCATTGAAATCGGCTACGCTTCGGGTAGAGTATGCGGTGGATAGAGGCAATGCATTTTCCCGCTGATAGTTGAACTATCATAAGGGTGTGTCAAAAATGTATTTATATTCCTGTCACCCCTACTACCGTTTATACATATCTTTTTTAAATGGATATTTCCCTTGTTGCTTACTCTCCACTCGCTCATAGGATCTATGATATATTGCCTCTCCGAGGTGTAGGGCAGTGGGATATGTACAGAACAATGGTATCGGGCACAGACAACAGGAATCTCTTTACTGAATGACATTGCCTTTCCGGCGTGAAGCTTCCGGAGGTTTGTA
>DALZBD010000258.1:0-6117 GCA_031977515.1 Bacteroides sp.
ATAAAAAGTCCGGCACTGTCCGGATCAACACTAATTGATAATTTCTTAACAGACAGATATAGCTATGGCAGACGAGATAGTACAATTCGATTTTCCGACCGATACCCCCAAGATCATCAAAGTGATCGGTGTGGGCGGCGGTGGCGGTAATGCCGTGAACCATATGTACCGCGAAGGTATTCATGATGTGACATTCGTCCTCTGCAATACAGACAACCAGGCCTTGTTGGAATCACCTGTACCGGTGAAGCTGCAGCTGGGGCGTTCCATTACCCAGGGATTAGGTGCGGGAAACCGTCCCGAGAGGGCTCGTGAAGCTGCCGAAGAGAGTCTCGAAGACATCCACGCTCTACTCAACGACGGCACTAAGATGGTATTTATCACCGCCGGTATGGGAGGGGGTACAGGTACGGGAGCTGCTCCTGTGATTGCCCACATCGCCAAAGAGATGGACATTCTCACGGTCGGTATAGTCACCATCCCCTTCATCTTTGAAGGAGAAAAAAAGATCATACAGGCACTCGACGGTGTGGAGCGCATTGCACAGCACGTGGATGCCCTGCTGGTCATCAACAACGAACGGCTGCGTGAGATCTACTCCGACCTTACCTTTATGAATGCTTTCGGCAAAGCCGATGATACACTCTCTATCGCTGCCAAGAGCATTGCGGAGATCATCACCATGCGTGGTACGGTGAACCTCGACTTTGCCGATGTAAAAACCATCCTGAAAGACGGTGGGGTAGCCATCATGAGTACCGGATTCGGAGAAGGAGAAAACCGTGTGACCAAAGCCATCGACGACTCCCTACATTCGCCTCTGCTCAACAACAACGATATCTTCAACGCCAAGAAGGTGATGCTCAACGTCTCTTTCTGTCAGAACTCGGAACTGATGATGGAAGAGATGAACGAGATACACGAGTTCATGAGCAAGTTCCGCGACGGCGTGGAAGTGATCTGGGGGGTAGCCATGGACAACTCACTGGAGAAGAAAGTAAAGATCACCGTACTGGCTACCGGATTTGGCATGGAGGATGTTCCTGGAATGGACTCCGTACTGGAAAAACGCAGCCAGGAAGAGGAAGAGCGCCAGCTACAGATCGAAGAAGAAAAAGAGAAGAACAAAGAGCGTATCCGCAAAGCGTACGGAGAAAGTGCCAGTACCATCGGCAGCAAAAACCTCCGCAAACGCCGTCATATCTATATCTTCAGCGCGGAAGATCTCGACAACGACGACATCATTGCCATGGTAGACAACTCGCCTACCTACCTGCGTGACAAGATCACACTGAGCAAGATAAAAGCCAAAGCCGCACTGGACGAAGAACTGGCAGCCGAAGACGGTCTCGATGCATCGGGCGTGATCACATTCTGATAAAAAAGTACTTTAAAAGAAAAGATATATGGATTTATTTGACAAAGTCAGCGAAGACATTAAAAACGCAATGAGAGCCAAAGACAAGGTAGCTCTCGAAACTCTCAGAAACATAAAGAAGTTCTTTATCGAAGCAAAAACCGCGCCCGGTGCCAACGATACACTGGCCGATGCCGATGCCCAGAAGATCATCCAGAAGCTGGTGAAACAGGGCAAGGATGCAGCAGAGGTATACAACCAACAGGGACGCAGCGATCTGGCAGAAGCCGAACTGGCTCAGGTGAAGATCATGGAAACTTACCTGCCCCAACAAATGACTCCCGAAGAACTGGAAGCAGCCCTGAAAGAGATCATTGCCGAAACCGGTGCAACCAGTGGCAAAGACATGGGTAAGGTAATGGGTGTAGCCTCAAAAAAACTGGCTGGTCTGGCCGAAGGGCGTGCCATCTCTGCCAAAGTAAAAGAACTTTTAGGCTAAAATTTCAATCCTTTTTATAATCCTGGCCCGTGAGGGTATACAAGCTTTAGATTTAAAAGACGAACGCATGGCGTTCGAAACAGAATAATACGACAAACACTACTTACATTTTTTATTTAACCAGAAATGGAGCTAACCACACAGGTCAGCTCCTTTCTTTTAATAGAGATATCATAAAATCACAAACTTAATTGGCTTTCAAAACAATGGCCGTCCCACATCTCTTTGTACCAGTCGGTAGATGCGCCATAATCGTGTCCGTACATTGAGTGACGGAATTCATCCGGACTCAGATTCTCGGATTTGAAAGCAGTCAGGTTCACACCCAGCCAGCCGTCGTAAGTAACTTTCCCTTTACCACCTCTCCCGGCTCCCTTACGTGTGGTGATGATCACGACCCCATTGGCACCGCGCGTTCCGTAGATAGCAGCAGAAGCACCGTCTTTCAATACGGTCATGGATTCGATATGCTGTGAAGAGAGGTTGCGGATGTCTGCTCCTACAATTCCGTCGATCACGATCAGTAGTGAGTTGGAGGAAGTGAGCGATGTTGCTCCACGGGTCTGCAGGTTGGAACCTGCATTGGGATTGGCAGGTGCGGTATTGTTGACGTTGAATCCAGCTACTTTTCCGGTAAGCAGTTCCATTGGATTCTGCACGGCTCCCTGTATAAAGTCTTTGCGGTTGACCTGCACGATCGAACTGAATAGTTCTTTCTTCTCCATCGATCCGTAGCCAATCACGACTACTTCATCCAGTGTCTGGCTGTCTTCTTTCATCACAATATCCACCACCCGACGATTATTAACAGGTACTTCTATGGGATTGAAGCCAATGTACGAAAAGACCAGTACACCCCGCGCTGCATCCACTCTGGTGAGGACAGAATCACCATCCAGACCGGCTATCGTACCGTTTTGTGTATTTCTGACTACGATGTTTACCCCCGGCAGCGGCATCCCTGTCTCATCCTGTCCCACTCCCGTCACCGTACCTCCCTGAGCACATACAGATAGAGGACTCCTCAACAGACAAAAGGCAATCATCAGGAAAAGCAAGCTGCTGTTTCGTGCAATAAACTGCAAGAGTTTACTCTTTTTTCTGATCATCATAATAATTTAAAGTTAATAAGTGAGTGATTTGCCCGGACAGACTTCTGTGTTCCGGACAGAGACAAAAGTAGAGGAGAGCCCTGACAAAAAATAGGGCATATCAAACCGTATATAGATTTATTTTAAACACCACGAGAGATAGAAAGCACAATTTCAAGAGATTAAGTCCTGCCTGTACAGAGCAAATATATAGACCCTATCAGACTATAGATAAAGGTTGAAGAAACAAAAATAGCTGTTTCCATCGGAAAATGATGTGTATTCTTATTATATAGAAGCTATTCCATCCGCTTCCACACGATGCTATGAATATCCAACCGGGACGGGGCTGATACAGACACATGGACCCGAGGCAACTGCCAACAAAAAAACGAGCAGACTTCTAAGTAACTGTCAGGATTTTCCATGAATTATTTATTAGGGATGTTTTTTTGCTTTTTTTGTTTTCTTGCCTATTTCTCTTTTTTAGACGCAATACTTTGCGTCTAAAAAATAAAGAATCAAGCAAAATCCTAACAGTTTCTAAAAGTTACTTAGAAAAAATCATTTAATTTGCAATCCCCCATTACTCAATAGACAAGAATACTAAAAACAGACACTTCTCTTATGCTTAACACACAAATTTCCAAGGCAGCGTTTGCCGACACAAAACCCCATTACGACATTCTGGATGGACTGCGCGGAGTAGCAGCTATCACAGTGGTATGTTTCCACATTTTTGAGGCTTTTGCCACCAGTCATCTGGACCAACGCATCAATCACAGTTATTTAGCAGTCGACTTTTTCTTTATCCTTTCGGGATTCGTGGTAGGATATGCCTATGACGATCGTTGGGGAAAGATGTCTACCCTGGATTTTATCAAGCGCAGGATCATACGCCTGCACCCCATGGTAGTGATGGGTGCCCTCATAGGGGCAGCCATATTCTATTTGCAAGGCTGTGATCTTTGGGATGTCTCGCAAGTGAGTATACTGGTTTTGCTACTTGCTACCTGTATGAACGCACTTCTGATCCCGGCTACTACCGGAGCCGAGATTCGCGGAGTAGGAGAAATGTTCCCGTTGAACGGGCCGAGCTGGTCTCTGTTCTTTGAATACATTGGTAATATTCTCTATGCCCTGTTTATCCGTAAATTCTCTACCAAAGTGCTGGCTGGTCTTGTGTTTGTTGCAGGATGTGGTCTGGCCACATTTGCTATCTTCGGGCCAACGGGTGATCTATGTATCGGGTATTCACTGACCGGGACAGAATTTACCGGAGGCTCCCTGCGGCTGTTATTTGCATTCTCTGCCGGATTGCTCCTCTCCCGTATTTTCAAACCCGTACACATAAAAGGAGCTTTCTGGGTATGTACCATAGCTGTTATCGCTCTGCTGGCTGTGCCACGCCTGGGTGGAGCCGAACATCTATGGATGAACGGAATATACGATACGCTGTGTAGTATTGTATTCTTTCCGTTACTGGTTTGCCTCGGAGCTTCCGGAAAGACCACCGATATGTACACCAAACAGATATGTAAGTTCTTAGGAGACATTTCGTATCCGCTGTACATGGTACACTATCCTTTCATTTACTGGTATATCGCCTGGGTAAGGAATAATGATCTCACATTTGAACAATCCTTACCCGGAGCAGCAGGAGTCGTTTTCGGAAGCATCATGCTAGCCTACATCTGCCTGAAGTTCTATGACATACCGGTACGGCAATACCTGACGAATCGGTTTTTAAAGAAAGGAAATAAAAAATGATCTTTTTCACAACAGACAGATCAGTTCTTCATTATAAATAATACAACACATCGGATTTCTTATATGTAGTTGATAGTTGGATCATCCATTCGTACTCCATGGAAGTAAGAAAGTTATCTTTATACATCTTTTAGAATAAAGTGAAAAAACATTGCTATGTTAAATACAATTTGTTTCTTTGTATGTAATATCAAAACTATTTTTGCCACCTCACATTTTTGCACCCTATGCATACGATTAAAAACATATTAATCATAAGATTCAGGAGAATCGGAGATGCAGTCATCTCCTCGGTATTGTGTAGTTCTTTAAAAAAGACATTCCCCGATGCAAACATACACTATGTTTTAAATGAAGGCATCGCACCTGTATTTTATCATCACCCGGATATAGACAAGTTCATTACTTTCAAAGAAGAAGAGATGAAATCACTTCCTACTTACGTAAAGAAAGTAAGGAAAATAATGAAAACAACAAAGTATGACCTGATCGTAGATACCCGCTCCACTATAAAGACTTCCTGGTTTTGTTTGTTCTCACTCTCCACCCCCTTACGGTTGGGCAAAAAGAAGAGTTACAGACTATTTCATAACTATTCAACTAAGATCGACGGGCTGACGGATGAAGTAACAAAAACACTGACTTTGCTGGAACCTTTGAGAAAAGACTATAATATACAAGATTGCAGGGAATTCCGGTTATTTATTACGGACGAAGAAGTTATGTCCTATTCATCCTATATGGAGACAAAAGGGATCTCTTTTGAAAAACCCATCATACTATGTGCCGTTGCTGCCAGAGTGACTAAGTTTAATAAACAACGTATGTGGGATCCTGATAAAATGGGCTCCATTTTACATAAGATCATACAAAAGTACGATGCCCAACTCATATTCAATTACAGTGGAGAGTATGAGAAGCAAATAGCATATGATATGTGGGAGAAGATGGGTAAGAATGACCATATATTCATTGATATAGAAGCAAAGAGGTTAAGAGAATTGATGGCCCTTTGCAAACTCAGTTCATTCTTTTTCGGAAATGAAGGAGGTCCCAGACACATCTCTCAGGCATTTGATGTGCCCTCATTTGCGATCTATCCTCCGGGAACCGACAGAGCCCAGTGGCTACCTAATGCATCGGAAAGATATCAGGGAATACAACCCCGAGACCTTCCCACATTTGAGGAAAATCTTCCTTATGAAGAAGAATTGGGTCTGATCACAGAGCAGGTGATTTGGGAAAGGATAGAGCCTATGCTGGACAAGTATCTCTAACTCAACAATTCACGATAAAGAGAAATGTATTCATTGATATGTTTCTCGTAGCTGAAGGAATATGCATATCTCTTTATCTCCTCTATATAATCACTCTGTTTATAAAAACCGGGAAGTTCTTTT
>DALZBD010000259.1:0-6116 GCA_031977515.1 Bacteroides sp.
TATCGCATGTACAGCGCAACCAACAGGTATGTAGAGCACAGCCCGGTTGCAAAGAGAGAATGATCCACTGGCTTATGTTCTTCTTCCATACAAACCGGTGAAGGCGTGAAAGCAGGTGAAGCCTGCAAAAAACAGGGTGCCTTCACCGCAACATGAATCCTGTCAGAGGTTTACTATGATTGTGAAGGCGTGAAGGCAAAAAACACAAAAACTCTATGTAAGAAAGTATGTGTTACAACTCTTTTTACACTATCGGAAGAGCAGATGAAAAAACATATAGTTTCACTTCTGTACGTATGTGTTTCGTAAGCAGGTTTTCTCTCTGAGAAGGAGTCTGTGCGACATCCATAACAAGGGTATAGAGACATTGAACCTGTGAACCACCTGTACTCAGCTATCGGTAGAGATCAAAACTTGGATACAGCTACCGCACTTAGCTGCCAGTTGTTCCTTTTATCTTTCCCTATGAGTCCACCCAAATCATTATATGTATTATAAAGTGTCCCATAGTTCAACCAATAAAAAAAGTTACAATTCGCACTTGATTCTGTAGCTGTGGTATAAATAATGTCAGCAGGTACCTGGGTTCCAGTAGCCAGATGGACCTTCTGCATCCATGTATCCTTTAAAGAATAAAGTGCCTGCAGTTCAACAATAGATGGCAGATACCATCTGCCACCCAGATCCCCTCCATTCTTAGTCAGATAGATCCAGTTGAACACCTGGTAGATCTCTGCAAAACCTACCTGGTCTTTACGTTTGAGGATCAGATTGCGGGTCCCCTCCTCTCCATCCTCCATATCTCTGATACCTGCCACACCTTCCGCATGCTCATCGACAGTGGGATCTCCCCATCTGATATTGTATTCCTGTATAAAAGTCAGGTCCACAATCTTCCCCTCATAGCCGATATTGTCTGTGATCTGAAACACCATCCCTATCGCCGAAAACGGATCATCCGGATAGGGATAGTAGTCTCCTGGCGTATATTTGATCTTTGTGCCAGATTTTTCATCCGCTGCATCGCCGATACCTGTCCAGTCATTGACCTGAAGAGGTGACACCTGTATACCGGTTTTGTTGACCGTGATCTCATAACTATGCTTCTCGCCCATACCCCATTCGGTGCCCGGGTCAAATGTATACTCAAACCTGCTCTGATCGGCCAGGGTAATGATCAATTGGCTGTCTACCAATCGTTGTGGTATGACACAAATGCCATGCAACAGACCATTGTTGACATCAATCTTATCATTAGCAATGAGGATTCCCTGAGAACCCGATTTACTCCACGAAATATCTCTCAGGTCAAAATCTGCCGTACGATACACCTGGGTCACCTCTAAGACAGCATCTTTCAAATCTTCAGATACCACTCCGACACCCGGCAAGAGATCGAACGTTACCAGACTCATTGCATGATCAAAACGCACGAATACGAGGATATTGTTTTTGTTTACCCCCTTCACATTTTTGCTATACATCAGCTGCAAAGGGCCCAGTTCTGTCTGATCCGTGGTATTCAGGGGCACAGAAAAATCGGTCATACCCGATACATACGGATAATATCCTACAATATCTATATTCCTGTTGCTCGGATAAAAGAGAGTATCACTCACAGGACGAGGAGAAAGTACACCGTTATGCTCCGCAACCATTTTATATTCGAGATTGTAACCACCGTTTACAATAAAATCCTCATGGAGAGATTGACTCTCATTCAGCATAAAAAATCCAAGCTCGTCATTCTCTATCCATAGATCGCCTGTCTGATTGACGCGCGTATGCAAGGTCTGATCTATCTGTAGGCGTACTTCCACACGTTCGTCGGTAGTGTGACCGGGATAGTCACTGTTACAGGCTGCCACGAGACTGTAAACAACCAGAAAAATGTATAATTTAATACCTGTTTCCATACATGAATTGTTTGTTCGTAATCCCCTTGTTTATCCATCACCTGATGTTGCGGGGATGCCAACGAAAAGCGAAAGGATCTATCACAGTGCTGTTCCCTGCGTGGTTCCCATAGATTCCCACGGATTGATTGAGGCTGATACACGGATCTCTGTACGCGTGATCTGCACATCGTAACTATGGATCTCTCCCTGACCAAATACGGGAGACGGTATACTGTATTCAAACACCTCGTCCAATTCGTTATTTAACGCAAACTTTACCTTCACCTGATGAGCGACTAATGCCTGAGGCACTATAATGGCTTCATAAAGTACTCCCGCAGTATGGATGTTTGCAAGTATGTCTGCCACATCCGTAGGAGCCTCCAGTATATCTGTATCTATATGATAGACCGCTTTTGTAGCCATTCCTCTTACGGTGACAGTCATCTTTTTCAGGTCCTCGTCCGAAAGTCCATCGGCGGCAATGGTTCTGAAACGCAGTTTAGCAAGCTTGTGATCCAGTTTGAGGCTCACATATCCCCCATAGTTCTTATCATATCCCACACCGTCGTTAGTGGCTGCGGCACGAAGCAGATCAATATCTGACAGACTGCTCTGGTTGGTAACATCTACCGGATAGATGTAATCAGTGACCGCAGCTTTGTAGGGATGATAGGTGATAAAATCCACTTTATGCGCAGCGTCTACCGGATAATAGATCGGAGCATCGGAAGTAAAAGTAGCTAACTTACCGCTGCTCGTAGTAGCATACCTGATGTTTCCGGCTTCCCCGACAATGTCAGTAGTGCCCCTATCCACCATATATACGCCAATAGCATCTCCACTCTCCCACTGATCACCGTTGTCACCCCCGACACGGGTCTGACCGGACACTACACCCGAGGAAAATCTCACCTGCCCGTCGTTTCCTTCCACGAGGCTATGTTCACTGCTACAACCAACTCCCAGCAAGGAGACAAGAGCACATACTATCAAAATCTTGGTTTTCATACTTTTTTGTTTTTTATTCCTGAAATAATTTAGTTGATTCTTTTTCTTTATACCATTGAATTCCAATACAGTGTCAACCGGGTACTACATTCCTGATTATATGACAGCCTTGTATTTTTTCACTTTTCCCCGTTCCATCTGCTGGCTACCAAACGAAGTAGAATAATAAATGCCACCTACTCCCGTATTGAAAGACAGCATCAGGGTTTGTGACGGGACCAATGCACGGTAAGTGAAACTCGTATAGTAGTCCTGATCTGCTGGCTGCTCTACCCGGTTCATTGCAATTTTCCCGCTGTTGGTAGCCACACCCGATGTCTTACTATAGAGATTAATGGACTGAGAAATATGTCCTCCGGCCAGAAATACGGCCATATCCGGATCAGGGGAACTTACATCCAGCTCCACTTGCACCAGAGACAGAGCATGATCGAATGTCACAGGCACTGCGCCAGTCGATTTAGCTATCCCTTTGTATGAGGCCCAGAGAAAATCACTCCGGCCGAAATCCTGCGGTATATCCTGTGTGGTCTGCACGGCAAACAGGTAATCAGTCGGATCGCTCATAGAAGCATCGTAAGGATAATACATGTATGCATCCAGCTGTCCGCCGGGAATATTGGAATGATACACAGGAGGTTCAGAAGTCCAGGATGTACCATCAAACGTAAGTTTCACATTGTCCGCATAGTTGTTCATAGGCAAAAGTGCCTGATCTCTCGTGGTAAGGTATATCCCTACCTCGTCACCGGCTTCAAAGCGGGTTTTAAAATTCCTTTCTGTAACGAGCCGGGTGTCTCCCTCTACGGAGGCTATCTGAAGCGCGAAGCATATTTCCGTATCCGAAAGAGATTCCCCGGCCTCTTCTTTGCTGCAGGCAGCAAGCAGCAAACACAGAAAAACTGTCAGACTTTTCCTGATACGCAACTGCCTGATGCCAGATCCCGCCTGTTGCAACAGCCAGGAAAAGCGAAGTTCTGGTTCCCGATTTATAATAGGATTCATAATAATATGGTGTTTATAATTCGTGATCCGGTCAATGCGCTATCCCACTTCCTCCATCCATCCGCTTCCATCCATTGATGGTAGCGGTAAACCCGGCCTCTGTCTCTGGTTCGGGGTCAATCGTGACACTACTTTCCAGAGAAAAAGGAGTACGCTTGTTGCTGTTGAAAAACAGAAGGGATTCTGTAAGGTCACTTTGCAAGGGTACCTCCGCAGGGGAAGTGTCCGACAAGCGAATGGTTCCTGTCAATAGCTGTTGGTCTCCCGTCACTCCCAGCAGGCGCACCGTAGCCGCCCAGCTTCCATCGGGCCGACGGATAAATTCAGGTGCTACATTCAGTCCACGTCCCACCGGACTGTCTGTCTCTATGTCCCATGCACTGGACACCCCCGAAAGTGTAGCGGCGATGCTTTCTATGCGACCGGCCGCATCGCCATCCGGATGCACAACAAATGTCAGTTGCCGCACCTGCTGATGCATGGAGACAGGTAGTTCAGAGTCGGTATCTTTTTCCAGAGTGGCAACCAGCATCCCGGTAAACAACCATCCTGGCAAAGGCTCTACATATTCTTCTGTCTTGTCGGACAAGGCCACTACGGTACGTACCCTGGCTATACCCTCTTCAACCGGAATATCCGGAACATCATTGAAGAGAAAGAATGGGTATGTTGCCGGATCGAAGAGAACACTCAGGGTATACCTGTCTGCCTGCGCTTCTTCTATGTGATCCGCAGTAGCGATGAACCAGGTAGAAGGCTTATCGATACCCGTGCCACGATCGGACCAGTCGGTAGATACGGTAAGCTGTGCCTGATCGGGATGATCGGTCGTATAGATCGTATCCATGACACACCCGGCAAGAGACCAGGTAACTATCCACACGATGAATATCATTCTTTTTTGCATACTTGCTGATTTTATCTCTTTATATACCGCCACCGGATCTGCCCATCCGCCACACCAGCGAGATACCTGCCTGTGTAGGTCCCCAGAAGTTTTTACTCAGGTTACGTTTCTGATAGACACGCACACCGTTAGATATCCGGAAAGTATCGTAACTGAAATGGGTACATCCTATACCCAGATTGAAGTCTACCGACAGAGTATGGATGATGGGCAGCTGATAACCTACTGTGAGCCCGCCCCCGTAAAGTGTGCCCTGATAACCGGTATCTTTGGAAAGTATGCGGGCCATACCTTTGTATACATTGGTTTCTCCCACCTGAGCACCCACACCGAGATAGAAACGTTTGTCACGACCGGTATACCAGCGTACTTCGGGACTCACCAGCCATAGTTTCTGTACCCGGCCGTGGTTGCTGCCCCAGTGGGCATAGCTACCGTCGAGCTTGACACCGATGTGCTCACTGGCACGCCACTCCACTCCGATGGTAGGAGTGAGCAGTGCATCGTAGAGCAGGTTGGTACGCAGGGCAAAGCGATAAAGCGGAGCGGATACTTCAGGAACGACCGTTTCGGGAAGGGGTTCGGGTTGCGGCTCTTCTGCCGGTTCTATAGGCAGAGGAGTTTCTTTCACCGGAGGTCTTTCTTCCGCGGGAGCAGCTCTCAGAGGCTCTTCTTTCGCGGGAATACGGAGTGTAACTACAACGATGTCTTTATTACCCAGATGGTCCACCACATGATTGGTGGTAATGAAGTGTTCCTCTTTCAATCCTTTGCGCACGATCATCTCGGACTTGACACGATTGGAACGTATAAAGGCGAGCCGGCGATTCTGTGCTTCCGTCGACAGGGAAGAGCTGTATCCATCGACATACACAGGCATTACGCCCGACAGGATCTCCTTCCTGTACTGATCCAACAGGTCGTACAGACGGATCAGTTCCTGACCGTTTTTCTCCCAGGGAACATAGAACATATCATCGCCCCGGACGAAACGGAAAGAGACCTCTTCGCCGGAAGGTGGGCTCTGTGCAAAGGTTCCGGTCAGAAAAACGAATAGGAATAATAAGAAGAAAGGTCTTTTCATAAACGACAGATTGTATCTTTAGTACTTGCCTAAGTCTTCAGCAAATTTTATATCCGGAAACAAAATAACACTTTAATAAGAAAATAAGTGTTTCCCAGTTGTAACACCTTGTATCAGATCTGTAACTAATGAATAATCAATAGAATGAATATAAGCATTAAAAAGAAGAAGTAATGGAATAAAGTACCCGGAAAAGTGAGGTGTTTAGATA
>DALZBD010000260.1:0-6086 GCA_031977515.1 Bacteroides sp.
TAATTATTTGTTTGTACCAGCCCCATAGGGGTTGTCTGTTTGTAGCCCCGTGTGGAAGCGCGGGGTTTTGAATATCAATAAAATGTGCCCCGTAGGGGTGCTATGTGTAGGATCGTTTAATTGGGGAACAAAATTTCCAATTTACTATATTATACACACCAATAATCTCATTTTACACATATCGTTCCGGAAACATAGCACCCCTACGGGGCGCAATCCATTTTCCATAATTGATCCCTGCGCTTCCGCACAGGGCTACAAACGTATAACCCCTACGGGGCTGGCATAAATAAAACTTTGAGCTTATTCCGTTCTCTGCAATTATTCCGCCAGACGGATCTGCAACGCACTGATCACCGCCTGGTGAGGATTTTCTTCATTACGTGATACCTCTATATAGATATTCCCTTCTGCGTCGGGCTGTACGTTTTCTACAATGACGTATTTGTCCTTCACCGTTTCTGCCGTGGCAGTATTGGCACCTACGGCCAGAGAATAGATCGCTGTCTGTGCACCGCTTACCTTATAATCTGTCTTACGCTCTACCGAACTGTTCCAACGCAGACCGATGAGAGTAAGGGTATATTTCAGATCCGGATCCAGGTTGCTGAGTTCCAGTTCTCCCGGTGTATCACCTTCTATCAGCAATCCGTCTTTGTAGGCAGACAGGGGCACATCGAAATCCACATCTATGATCGTCGTCGGTTCGCTGCCTACTCCGGCGAATACGGAACTGAATGCCTGGGATACCCTCACTGCAAACGGAGTATAATCTCCCTCTTCATCGATCAGTAGCGTACCCTCTTCGGTAGCTTCATGAGAAGTCACATTGTTCCACGGAGCGTTGGACATACCTGATCCGAAGTCGATATATACCGGTGCTTTCATCGTCTCTGTATCTACGGGTGGAGTGAGGAAATCTGTCAGTATAGTGACTTCGTTCGGAGTCTGTACGGCAGCATGAGCCGCATGTTGCGCAATGGCTACCTTCGTACTGTGCAGCCCTTCCGGATAGTAAGAATTACCAGTCACATTTTTGCCGAATATCTGTTCAAACCAGGTACAGGCAGCTGTGTATCTGCCATAAGACGTTTCGAGGTGATAGCCGTCGCGGTTGAAGGTATCTCCCAGGTACGAGGTACGTCCGTTCTGAATAGCAGTACCTGCGGGGATCACGATGTCTATGTCTACCAGTTGCGCGGCACGGTTCACCGCGTCTACGATGGATTCGTACATCTTCATCTGATCCTTGTCATACGCAGGGAAGTCGGTATGATCGGAGTTCTCCGCATACGCCCAGGTCTGATGCATCATCAGTTGCATATTCTCATTGGTAGCCTGTACTCTTACAAATTCTACAAACTCAGGCAGGGAGGCTACGAATGTCTCATACTGTCCCGATTTGCCACTTACCTGTTGCACGCTGATGTAGTCCCAGTCTTCGTCCGCGATGGCTGTGGTCAGTGACACATGGGATGTAGAGGTCTTGTTTCCTTCCACGATCTTGCGGTATTCGTAGGCCGCGCTGTTGCTGTTGGCGTGCGACAGGTGTTGTTCCAGCGAACAGCCCCCGATGAACATATGTCCGATGACGGTTTCGATGTTTTCCGCTTTGGCCAGTTGGTACAGGTATTGCTCCACGGCATCCTGGGAGAAACTGTTGCCGATGGCCAGGATACGCGTCGGACCGTCGTACACAGGGGGGACGATTTCTTTTTCGGTCACGGTGAGCGTGTAGCTGGCAGACAGCTCCGCGTCTTTTACATATTCAATCGTGATCACCGCTTCACCCGCAGCTACGGCAGTGACAGTAGCGGTATATTCCGCATCCGGGGTTACAGTGGCTACAAGGGTATTGGAAGAGCTCCACTTGTATTCCAGTGCTGCGGTTTCGGTGTTGCTGAAGGTAGGGGTGAGGGTTACCTGTTCGCCGACCTGCAGCGTGCCGCTCTCTTTGTTGAGTGTGACCCATTGTTCCACTCCGGGTGGTTCCGGATCGTCGTCGTCCGAACAGGAGGTGAACCCCATTCCCGGTAAGAGGAACAGGAGTAGCATGACAAAACTCCATGCGGTGTACTTCTTTGAAAAAAAGTGTTTCATGATTGTTTATTATTAGGGTTTATTTTGTAGAGACGCAAGGTATTGCGTCTTATATGAAACGTATTATATAATGTGCCTCATGTGATGAGACGCTGTGTGCTGAGACGCAAAGTATTGCGTCTCTACAAGTGGATGCATACATGGCTGCAACGTATGTATGATCCTTTTTCATTATAGTTTCTTCTTCAATCGGGTCAATGCTTCCAGGTAATAATAATCGGCATAGGGGAGCGAAACATCCACCTCGGAACGGTGCGGATAGGCGCCTGTACTGTGCATCAGGATGAAACAGCCGTTCTCTCCCAAGGGTGCTGTGTACTCCGGGGAGGCAAGGGTACGGATCTGTTTTTCGGCAACACGCATATATACCTGTGACAGATCGTGGGTGACGTAGTCGCTCAGCTCGATGAGTGCCGATGCGATAATCGCGGCAGCCGAAGCATCGCGTGGGGTCTCCGGAATATCCGGTGAGTTGAAATCCCAGTAAGGAATACCATCTTCCGGCATATTCGGATGGTGAATGATAAAGTTTGCTATCTGCTGCGCCTGCTCCAGGTAGCGTGTTTCGCAGGTCAGGCGGTACAGGTAGGTATATCCGTACAGTCCCCAGGCCTGTCCGCGGCTCCAGGCCGATTCGTCGGCATGTCCCTGAAACGTTTGTTTCAGGTGAGGCTCTCCTGTTTGTATATCGTAGGATACAACATGATACGAACTGTGATCCGGACGGAAATGGTGCTCCATTGTCTTGTCGGCATGAGAGAGGGAGATCTCTTTGTACCGGCCGTCTCCGGTATGGTCGGCGGCCCAGAGCAGGAGTTCAAGGTTCATGATGTTGTCGATGATCACGGGATATTGCCACAGGTCACGGTTGAAGTCCCACGAGCGGATCAGGCCCACCTGTGAATGGTAGCGGGTAGCCAGAGACTGTGCCCCGGTTTGCAGCACCTCTTTGTATGCTTCTTTTCCAATAAGGCGGAGACCGTTGCCGAAACTGCAATAGAGCATAAAGCCCACGTCGTGATTGTCTGTGGTATGTTTCTCCCTTTCTACACGATCTGTGTAGAGTTGTGCATATCGTAACAGTTCCGGGGTGGCGTGGTTTTCGTACAGGTACCACAGCGAACCGGGAAAGAATCCACTGCACCACCACCGGGAGTCGGAAGATACATCAGCACCGTTTTCATAGGTACGGGGCAGGCGACCTTCCTGTTCTTCGTATTTCTTCGCCAGGAGCAGGGATTGCTTCTCTGCGGACTCCAACGCGCGTTCTATTACTTCTTTCAGAGTAGACTCAGGGGTAGCCGGAGGACTGCAGGAAGAGAGTGAATAGAAGATATAGAACAAAATGGCATACAGGATCTTTATATGGATAAGGGTGTCTACGATCTTCTCTTCATCTGGTGATCCGACCTTCTGTTGCCTGAATGTGTCTGTAAAGTGTTTCTTCATGGGGTTGTGATATATATGTAATCTTTTGCAAACGTTTTTATGGGTTTTACCAAATTGTTATTTTGCTAATTCTGACAGTTTGATATTCTAACCCTCTGCAATTCGTTTATTTCGCCCTAAGCTTCAGGGTGGTTGGAAAGAATCGATTCCTGTGCATCAGGTAAAAGACAAATGGTCATTTTGTTACTTAGTTTGATGTTTTTTTTCTTGCATTTTGTGTGAGAAATCTCCATATGTCAGATTATCTGGATATTTAGTTTTATATTGTTGTTTTGATTTCGTTTCTCGGTTACCTCTGAAAAGTAGAAAATGTCCCTCGTTGAGTCAAATTTTCCCTTTCTTTTCCTGAGTCAATGAGTCATTCATCTTCGCCCATTGGGGCAGGAGCCTTCGCCCATTGGGGCAGGAGCCTTCGCCCATTGGGTGACGGGGCGTTTCCCAGTGGGCGAAGGATGGTTTGAGACAATCAAATACCCTCTTTAGAGCCTTTCAAACGACGGTTTTCTTTAAGAATTGACACAGAATGCATACTGGAAGGGCTTTTTTTGAAATCGCGTGAGTTATCAAAAAAGGCAAAAATGAGACAATGTGTCTATACATTCTTTGTTTTTCTTTCTATTTGAATGTTGTCGGTTGGAGGCGTCCTATTGAATGTGATGTGAAGGAGACATTCATTGGAATATCCACAAACAGAAGCGTTATCTGATCGTATCGTAATACTCCTTCATCAGATACCACGCTTTCTTGCGGAATCCCTGATCCGATACTAGTCCCTTGCGGTTCCAGTCTTCCTGATTGGTGGGGTGGAAGCGGAACGGAGAGCGGAAGTCAAACAGTACCCAGGGCGATACCCCTCTGAGATTCGGGATATGCCTGAACATCTCGATGTTGTCCCGGAAGAGCGTGGCCTGGTAGTCTTCGCTCCAGGAACTGACGATATCCGCGTCCCCGGTCTTACCATACAGGGCTTCTCCACCAAATTCCGAAACGATCAGCGGCTGGCCTGCGGCTACGTCCCAGATCGCTTTGTCCGGAGTCACCGGCCACTGGTGATACCAACCCATGTACTTGTTGATAGCAATCACATCCAGTTCTTTGATAAACGGATCGTCCATCACGAATACCTGTCGTTCGCGGTTGAACCGTACCAGGTCGAATGCAGCAGTGATCAGACGGGTATTGTCTATTTCCTTACAACAGGAGATCAGGTATTTCAGGAATTCGTTTCTCGGAGCCGAAGGTTGCGTCTCGTTGGCCACTCCCCAGAATGCAAGGGCACAACGGTTTTTGTCGCGGATCACCATCTCCCGGATCATGTATCCCGCCTTTTGCCGGGTCTGATCGTTTTCGAAGTCAATGCCCTGCCAGATAGGGATCTCTTCCCACAGGAGAAAGCCCATCTTCTCGGCCATACGCACGATGTATTCGTTTTGAGGATAGTGTGCCAGGCGGATCATATTGCAGCCCAGTGCTTTCGCTTCCGAGAGCAGCATCACCGCATCGGCTTCCGAGAAGGCGCGTCCTTTGCGTTGCGGGATCTCTTCGTGAAAACTGATCGACTTCAGGAAGATCGGCTGGTCGTTGAGGTAAATATCTTCTCCCTTCACCCGGATGTTGCGGAATCCGATCAGCTCTTCCACCCGGTCGTTGTCCGAAGAGACGATTACCTGATAGAGCCTGGGAGACCCGGGCGACCAGCGTTGCAGTTTCTTAGCCTGTATAGATACCCTTGCGGTTCCTTCGCTGTCTGTAGTCAGTTGCTGGCTGATGTTCAGTTCGGGTATCTCCAGACGCAGGCTTTGATTGGCCACCTTTTCCGAGAGTTGAATGGTCGCATCTATCTGATCCGCTTTGTATGTGTCGAGCCGGATGAAGTAGTCCTGTATATATACCTTTGGTGTACTTACGAGAAAGACATCGCGGGTGATGCCCCCATAGTTCCACCAGTCGAAAGCCATGGCAGGGATCGCATCTGCCGTGCGGGTGTTGTTGACCTCCACTGCGAGGAAGTTGCCTGTCTCCTTCACCTTGTCCGTTACCTCGATCTGAAAAGGAGTGAAACCTCCCTCGTGGCTGCCGATCTCCTCCCCGTTGAGGTAGATCCGGCAGCGGTAGCTCACCGCACCGAAGTAGAGGTAGTGGCGTTTGTCTGTTTGCCGGGGAGCATCGAAGCGACGTGCATACCATACCGTGCCTTCATAGTATTTCAATTCCGGCATCTGACTGTTCCAGTCCGAGGGGACATTCAGTCGCAGGCCGTGGTCGAACGAATATTCATAGAAATCCCTCTTGCCCTCAGGCTTTTTGTTGAGGTAGATCTTGTTTTTGCGTCCCTGATCGTACAGGTCGATGATGGCATCCCATTTGCCGTTGAGCGATTGCAGTTCACGTCCGTAGACATTCGTGATCAGTTCCTGTGCCTGTATATCGCTGCATACGATGCAGAGCAACAGGAGTGTGGTCATCCAGGTGGTTCTTTGTTTCATGGTCTGTTTATTTTTGGTTCTTAGAATTTGTTTATCAGTTGTTTATGCTAT
>DALZBD010000261.1:0-6072 GCA_031977515.1 Bacteroides sp.
GTTTTTATAAGGATTATGGCTATAAGTACAAGGATTATAGCTACAATAACCCAGATGATTCTTTTTATGTTCATCTTACTGAAAATTTTAGTTCGTTTCATTTTTAAAACATATATGTATGTAAATTGTTCCTATCTCCGCCATTCACCGTACATTATGAACAGACCTTACAAAGGTAAGAAAGTTATCAGATGTATCCTAATTGCTTTCCGGCTATCACCTGTAGTTTCATGTTTCCTGCCTGGAAAAGAGTGCAACCCGAATTCATTTTCTCTTTCCCTACAAACAAATTCCGCATTCCGAACGTTGTCCCCATAATAACACCTAACGAACAACGCATATGGCTCCTGATTACGAACTGATAGATAATCCGCTCCGTCATTGTTATGAATTTCATATCGACGGATATACCCCGAAAATACAATATATCAAATCCCGCTACGGAGATATCTATCTTACCCATACCGAGGTCCCTTTCCCGTTGCGCGGGCAAGGTATAGGTTCGCAATTAGTAGGTAAGGTACTGAGTGTCATATCACAAAAAGATGCACGTGTGGTACCGGTATGTCCCTTCGTTACGGAATATATCCGCAAACATCCGCAATGGGAGCATGTAGTGATGCGGGATACTCAACTGGTATAAAAAAACTATATATAGAATGGAACCTATACATAAAGAATACTCCAATGGTGAGATCACCATTGTCTGGAAACCCGACTTGTGTACGCACGCCTGCGTATGCCTGCGTATGCTACCCAAAGTATACCGCCCCAAAGAGCGTCCCTGGATCAAGATTGAGAATGCCACTACGGAAGAATTGATACACCAAGTGCACGAATGTCCTTCGGGTGCCCTGAGGATCAAATCTGAAATGGAAGCAGATCCGCTTCCTAATGGAAAGAGTTTGTTCTGATTTCCGGAACGTTTATCACAGGAAACACATCATTGACTTGTAGAGACGCATATTTGCGTCTCATTCTTTAGGATTTAATTCCGGAGATACAAGGCTTTGTGAAATACACTATTTTTTTGAGGGGAAACGATTTTTGAGACGCAAATATGCGTCTCTACACACAGAGGATTATTTATTTTTTACTTTCGCCTGCACCAACTCCGCCAGCGTAGCCGTAAAAGGCTCGGCAGCCTGTCTTCCATCCCGGTAGGCCGGCAGTTTACGGATATCCCACAGATGTCCCGTCAGTTCCGGTTCGGTCACCTCTTCTATCCGGTATACCAGATAGAAAGGCTCTTCTGTTTCCTTCTTTTCTTCTCCGGCATTCCTTCTTTTACCTGTCGCAGGATATCCTTTTTTCAGCAATGCCGACCTTGAAAAGAGTCGGGGTCCTTCGGGTTGTATACGTAACAACCGCCCGGTCTCTGTCTCCCCTTTTGTATGCAGCAACAGATAGCGTGCCCCGGTGAAAGCAGGGGACAACTTCACAGAGCCCTGCCGTCCGCCGGTACGCAGGTTGTACAATCCCTCCCGCACGATCCATCGCAGGTGCTGCTCGTCGCGATACCAACCGATCAGCACCGTAGTCTCATCGGCAAACAGCCCCCGATGCTCTCCATAGAGTTCCGGCAGCCTCTCCTGCACCACCATTGCCTCTTCCTGCTCCTGATTGACACGATAGGTATGATACGATAGTTTCTCCCGTCGGGATGTACGATTGAGAAAATGCTCCGTCACCTCTTTCAGAAACCTACGTAACTCCTCCAATCCGTCCGAAGACCGGGAAGGATGGATAGCAAATGCTCCGATACCGGGCAATATCTCATGAAACGTACGGTAGCGCCGGTGTCCTTCGCCCACACCGGGGTAGAGGACAAATGCACCGGCCGTACGACGGATCGAATCGCGATAGGCATGCATTTTCAGCATATCCGCACGTTTGTAAAGCCCTGTGCGCAAGGTTTCCATACCTTCTTCCCCACCGGTCTCCTCAAAAAGATCCGAGAGCCGGTCCACTCTGTATTTGGCATCGAAATGCAGGTGTACGATCAGTTCTTCGCGCTCCGCCTGTTCCTGTCCGATGCCCACAGGCCAGATACTCAGGGTATAGTCCGGACGCATATCGTGTGTCCAGCTTCCTCCCTCCGGATAGGGACGATCGCCCCGAAACGTACGGTTGTAGCTGAGTTCCACATTCAGTCGACGCACCGGATGTTCATACACCCCGGATACCGCCACGTGCTGCCCCCGCCGAAGCCTCACAGAGAGTCCTCCTTCGGCAATCTGCAACAATGCGCCCATATCCGGCTTCAGTCCGAACACATCCGCCACCACAGCCGCCAGTTTGAAAAAGAGCCAGTATTCGTACAACACAGCCACATCCCGCCTGCCACCGGTGTAGACATCCTCACCTCCCTGCCAGATAAGACGGGAAGCCAGGTCAAACATCAACCACACACGCAGCACCTCCCGGTAGCCTTCCCGGCGTTGGAGCACGGGACTGTCCAGAGGTAGTATGCGCAACTCACCGACCTCCTGCCACAACGCATGCCGGAGCCACTGCTCCAGACGCACGATCACCTGTCTGCTCTCGCGATGCATCCGATCGCCCACACAGGACAGCCTGTTCAACTCTTCACAAAAGATAAGGAAGCTGCGTAGGACATATTTCACAAAACGATTTTCCGGTGTATCGGCACTCTCACCAGCCCTGCTGAAACGCATTCGCGCAGGCAGGGAACCGATCCTTCCGGCCAGGCGATGTGCGGCGGGCAAAGGAACCCGCTGGCGTGCCGAAGCGATATGATGGAGGGCACTTCTGCCCAACCGGCCGGCCTGCCACACCTCCCTGCTCTCCTGATCCTCTGACCAACGGGTGACAGGCGCGGATAGTATTTTCTGCAAGGCATACTCCCACTCTTCCGACTCCACGACCGAACGTACAAAAGCAAATCGTTGGTAAAGTGTACGGGCATCCTGTGGGCCCTCAGGCAGCAGGCGCTGCATCACCGGAGAGTTTCGCTGCAACAGGATCTCTGTGCAATACTCTGTGATCTCCTCCAGCATCTGGCGGTAGTCGGTGCGATAGTCCATCTTAGACGGGAATATCTCCACCTCCACCCAACCGCAGAGCCGGTCTTCCCGCATCACTCCGATCTTCCAGGCACCCGTATAATTGCCTGTACGTATCTTTCCCTGAGAAGGATGGATACGGGATGGGATCACCAGAGCAGGCTCTTCCTGCAACCGATACCCATCGGGCAGTATATATTCATATTCCGTACCCTCCTGCAACTGGTAAGGAGATTCGCCGTACTGCTCCGCCACAGCCGACGCAAGCACCTGCAAGGTGCCTTCTCTTCCGTAGATACAGAGTTGTACAACATCTCCCTGTCCCAGAGCCACCGGTATACGTATCTCTGCCATGTCTGTTCTTATGCTTCGGGATATCCGGCAAAGCCGTTCTCCATGGCTGCCCGGTGCATCCGTACGATCTTGTCGAGTGACAGAGGATAACGTACCTTTCCGGCGGCTACGCCTTCGGCCACAGAGCGTATTTCTCCCAGATAAGGTTCTACGGCCTCTTCTTCAGACAAACAAAGCATGGCCAGGGTACGCAATACCGGTTCGAGCCGTCGTCTGGCACCGTGCAGGCGGGGCAATAGTCTCTGCATTACGGCCGCATCCGTCAGGTCGTCTATAGACCAGTCGGGTCGCAACATTTGCCCCTGCGAAACAAACCGACCGATCTCCGAGGCTGTACGATAGCCAAACTCTGCTCCTACTTTCCGCAATTCGCTGAAGAAAGAAAACAATGTAGCGGATAGTTCCTCCATCTGTATCTCCTCCGTTCTCCGGGCACGGCCTACAAAAGCAGCAGCCAGCGACACACCTCTTCTGCTCACAGCTTCCGGTGTTATACGTTGGGGATTGCTGAGATAAGCCTTCATCTCTTCGGGGGTGATGCGAAATTCGATCACATGGGCACGGTCGAGTACTTTGGGACTGAACATATAGGTGGTTTCGTCTACATTCACCGTACCGATCACAAACAGATTGTCGGGAAAATGCACCGAAGCCGGTACCGGACAATCCTGCCACTCTTCTCCTTTGGGGTGCAGGGGAATACTGCCGCCGGATTCCATGACACTGAGAAAATCGGCAAAGTATCTCTCTACATGACTCAGATTCATCTCATCGAGGATCAGGAAGTAAGGTCGCTGCCGGTTGTAGGGACGGGTAGCTTCGATCAGCAGATTCAACACTCCATGATCAGGCTGCACATACCGGCCTTGTTCCAGGGCATTGGGATAGCCCAGCAATGCTTCGCGGTTGGTCCAGTCGGCACCTACAGGCACCAGACAGATCTGGCTCTCCTTTTCACAGATCCAGCGGGCAAACAAATGAGCCAGCCGGGTCTTGCCCGAACCGGAAAGTCCGGTGAGTATGACAAACGGTTTGGCCAGTAAAGAGGTCACAAACCGTGCCAGTAAATGTTCAGGGAGATGCAGATGGGATTGTGTCAGAAATCCGCTCAGATCAGCAAAAGAAAGAGTGGTCTTCGTCTTACCGCCACGCCTGACAGGAGACTCATTGTCCCGGGCGATCAGCCCCTCTTCCTCATCCATATCTTCCCGGCGGATGGTGACGAAATCCAATTCGCGCAACCGCCAGATAAAATCGGCAAACATAGTTTTATCGAACTGTCGCTTCACCGGTTTCTCTTTGTGATATTCCTGATACAGGCGTGACAGTACCAGCATTACCGGGTAGATCTCTGCCTCGTACATCACATATTGATCTTCCGACCCGGCCCACCCAGGGACTCCCTCCCGGTCTATCCGTCCGAAGATGCGTATCACATCTTCCCGATCTATGTTACGGAAAAAAACATCCAGCATACTCTGTATCAATTAAAAACGAATTCTGTTAAACGAAGGTCAGTTTCTGCCTGGCATCCCTTTCTTACCTGAAAGAGTGCGAACATCACAAACTGATTCTCAAAGATACGAATTCCCGGGATTTTTTAAGAAAAATAAAAACACAATCTATTCTTCCTGTCAGATGCAGAGATAATAAATCCTATAACATATCTTCGTCTATACCGAACTGTTCGGGATCGGAATGATGTTTTCCAAAAGGTTCCACATGCACCACAATGTCATAGACATTGATCTTCCGGCGGATATTCTCCTCCACTTCACAGGCTATGTGGTGCGCTTCCAGCACGGTCATCTGTCCATCGACCTCAATATCCATAGAGATCATCAACAGATTGCCCACCTGCCGGGAACGTACCCGGTGTGGTCGGAAAGCACCGGGCACCTGAGATACGGCCTCGAATATTTTCCTATACACCGTTTCGTCTCTGACACCATCCATCAGATCGACGTTGGATTCCATAAATATAGATACGGAAGATTTGATAATAAACAGACTGATGATACATCCGGTGACCGCATCGAGAACAGGCAGCCGAAGAATAAATGTAAAGAACAGTCCCAGAAGTACCCCCACAGAGATCAGTACATCGTTGCGCATATTGCGGGCATTGGCTATCAACAGGGAGCTTTCTATTTTCTTTCCCTGATGGTGCTGATACCACGCCAGTGCCCACTTGCCAACAATAGAAAAGAGAGTGACCCAGATCGCTATCATGGAGGGGATCTCACGGGGCGCGGCAGAAAAGATAGCCTTGCCGGAAGAGATCAGGAGTTGCATACCGGCGTAGAAAATCACCATAGAGAGGACTTTGGTAGCTATACCTTCGGCCTTCTCGTAGCCGTAGACATACTTACGGTCGGGAGGGCGGCTCATCACTTTGGAGGTAATGAGCATCACCACAGAGATCACCACATCCGTAGCCGAATCGATACCATCGCTCAGTACGGCCAAACTACCGGACAGCCATCCAATGACCAGTTTCGATAAGGCAAGGATAGCGTTGCCTATGGTACTGACCCAGGAGGTGGTGGTGAGTATACGTTGTTTATGTTTCATTGTTATTACATTATGTTCAGACAATGTTTAGATTGTAACAGGATTACTTTTCTATTTTCCTGTCACAGGTTTATTCTGGTTTCTCAGACGCAAGGTATTGCGTCTCTACACCCATTGT
>DALZBD010000262.1:0-6071 GCA_031977515.1 Bacteroides sp.
AAGGGTTTTAGTTTATTTGTTGAAAAGGAAGCTGCCTCCCGGAATCGGGAAGGCAGCTTTTTGTTTGTGACATTTGGTAACTAAAAAAGCCGGTAAGCCGATAAATATCTGCTTAAAACCCGTATTTACTTATTTATACATTCGCTCTTTTGACTCTTCTGGCAGAGATATGCTGTATATTTATTTGTAAAGAGGTTCTAAATCCTTATATTTATAAATAAAAATGAATATTCTTGCAGGTAGGTTATCGGTAACGTACTTGCAGGTTATCAATAACGTGCCGGTACGTTACCGATAACCTACAGGTAAGTTACCGATAATCTACCCGGAGGTAGTTCAAAACGTGCAGATCTATATAGAAAAAAGGCCGGTTTTTATTTAAATCGAGAGCAAAAGCGACCTGGATTTGACTTTACATTTGTATAAGTTTGCTGTGTTGTTTATAATAGAATGTTTGTATACAGAGAGGTTTTGTGTGGTTTTTATATCTGTGTATGGAGACGAATAAGCATTTTGTTCAGTTGCTGATGGCTTTTGCCTGCGTTATTTTATCAGAGTGTCAGCGGATCGGTCAAACAGGCGATTCTCAGATCGTTCGTATATCATTGTGTCATTTTGTTAGTGTCGGTTTCAAAGAGGGGATAAAGTGTAGTATTGCTGTGTTGCCAGGATATATTATCCGGGCATTTTTACTATGAGGATTTGCCATCCGAAAAAACAGTATACCGATTTAAAATCTATTCTAAGCAGACAGAATGTCCTTATAGTAGAACTTCGGGGACTGCAAGTCTCCTGAAACAGCCCTCCTTCAAACAGGATACAATAAAAACAGCCATCGAAGAGATCACTTCGATGGCTGTAAAAAACAATACCTGTTATAAAACTGATTATTGATATTCCGGATGCTGAGTCAGGTTCGGGTTGTCGATCATCGGATGACCCGCAGCCTGAGCTGCGAAAGGCAACAACTCTACACAGTTTTCCTTGAATCCGTAATAGAGACCATCACTGCCGTCGGGAGCTTCGATCCAGTTGGGATATGTGCCACCATTCTCAGCCGAACCGGTCGGTTTGGTATAGATAATGTTACCGATCTGTAATGCATTGAAACCGTTGGTGAAGCCCACTGCTTTACGTGCATTCCCATTATATGTGCTGGTATAAGCCTCGAACATATTGCAGGGGTACCACTTGTCACCCTCGTTCACGGTGATACCGTGTGCATTCAGAATATCTGCCAGTACTTTCTGGAAGTCGTCAAAATCATCCGCATCTGTAGGAATATTTTGTATTTTCGCGATCTCTGTAGCATCTGTCAGTTCAATATAATCAAGTGCCAGAAACGGGTCACCGTATTTTTGCGCATCCTGCTGGAACTTATACAGGCGGTATACAGGAACATTTGCATATGCATTTTTGCGATCTGAAAGATCCTTCATGGCTTGCTTGGTAGCTGCCAGTTCTTTAGCCAGACGGTTCATGCGGATCAGGTCAGTACGCAGGTTAAATTCTCCGGCAAATTCCCATTTACGTTCCTGTACAATGGCATCTTCAAAAGCCTGCTGGTCCGAAGGAATAGCCATGGAGCCGATACCCGCACGGTCTCTTACCAACTGCAAGGCATCCTTAGCTGCTTGTGTAGGTCCATTGTTGAGGTAGTTCTGAGCCTCGGCAAACATCAGCAGTACATCCGAATAGCGGATCAGGGGGATATTCAGGTTGCGCTTGGCTGCTTCTGCAGGCTCCACACACCAGGAGATACGGAACTTACCCGGCATAATACAGGAGTAAGTAGTGCCCACGTCAACAAAGGTATCACTTGCCGAACCTCCATCGAGGAAGTAAATACTATAGGAAGTACAGGATACATCGCGACGGGTATCGTTGGGATCGAAAGACAAGTAGTAGGTCGGCAACATAAACTGCATGGCTTTACGTGAGCCGAAAGTGCCTCCTCTGCTTCCCGGATGAGCCAGTACACCGAAGTTTGAGTTGGTCACAGTCCCGTATTGAGCCAGTTCCCACAGCATTTCCGGTTGGGTAGAAGAGAAGTTGCGCTGGCAGAAATTGTACCACAGATATTCAAATCCGCTCTTGCCCCCCTGTGCCTGTACCAATCCGTTTTCATTCTTGGTCATGATAGCCTGGCAGGCATCGCTGGCAATCTGATAAAATTCGCGTACACGTGCATCGTCACTGCGGCGTGCCATCTGCAGGCTCGAAGCAACATTTGTCTCCATATCCCAGCGCAGGGAATATCCGCCGGCATATAGGGAAATACGTGCCAGCACAGCATATGCACCTTGTTTGGTCAGACGCTCGTAGGTAGGATAGCCACTTTCCGAATACCAGGGAATATATTCCACGGCAGTTTGCAGGTCGGCAATGATCCGGTCATAGATCTCGTCCCGTGGAGAGCGTTTGGGATAAAATGTACTTTCATCTTCCGGATCCAATTCTTCCAGAGGCTCCCAGATAGCAGGAACATCTCCATAGATACGGATCAGATTGTAATAGCAGAATGCCCGTATGGCCAGAACTTCGCCCAACAGGGCGTTGCGTTTATCCGTTTCAGTCATTCTACTCAATCGGCTAATGGCAATATTAGTAGCTTCAATGATACGGTATTGCTCCTTGAAGATGGTGGTCACCGTATAAGGAGAAGTCGTATCGTAGAAATAGTTACAGATGTTGTATTTGGAGTTGTTCGTCGTACCATCTTCACTCGAATGTACCACCGTTTCGCCCATACCCAGTTGATAATACATCTCCTGATGGATCAGCCCCCGGTAGCAGCCCTGTACAAACATGTCAGCAATGTTTTCGTCAGCGAATACGGTTTCGACATCAGACGTGGTATAAGAAGGCATATCCAGCCAGTCTTCACACGAAATAGTCCCCAGAGAAAGTGCAATAACAGCCGAGAGAGCAGTCATCTTCCTGATGCAGGATATAATAGATATCTTTTTCATAATTCAACTATTTATTTAAAACGTTAAGTTAAGTCCCACCACGTAGCTTCTGGAGCGTGGATAGGTAGAACTGTCGTAACCCGGTGTACAGATCACATTATCGTTGGCAGATGTAACCTCCGAGTCATAGCCCGAATAGCCGGTGATTGTTGCCAGGTTGTTGATCGTACAGTAGATACGTGCGTTGGAGATCATAGCTTTCTGTGTCCACTTTCTGGGTAGTGTGTACCCCAGGGTCAATTGTGCGATGCGCAGGTAGGAGCCATCCTCTACATAGTATGAAGAAGGATAGGTAATGTAGCTGGAGTTTGTAGTATTCAGACTCCAGGTACGGGAAGCCTCATCCGGATTCAATTGTTTCAGGCGTTCCAGTGTGGTCGCTTTCTGACCGGTTGTCGGATCTACCACACGGTAATAATTGTTACCGAATTCCGTAGGTACATTCTGATAGAGCGCATAAGGGCTCATACTGTGTTTGGTAGCGTTGTACACATCGTTGCCAATAGAGAATGACATGAATATACTCAGATCAAAACCTTTGTAAGAGAAAGAATTATTAAAACCTCCGATGCAGCGGGGTGTACCGTTACCGATCTTCACCAACTCACGGGTAAACTGATCGCCCTCTTCATTGTCCGCGGCAAATTTCATATCTCCCGGCTGTGGTACAGCATCTCCGTAAGGTTTCACTACTCCCTCCTTTAATACCAGGGTACCATCGGCATTCTGGATAAAATCGTCGGTTGTATAAAGTCCTTCGTATTTGTATCCATACATATCGCCCAATCTGTTGCCTACTACCGCGTAGTAAGTAAGCATTCCTGAACGGTTGCTACCTACCGAGAAAGTCTTATAGTCATATTCCTGATCCAAGGAGATTACTTTCGATTTGTTGAATGCCAGATTCAGGTCGCTGCTCCAGCGGAAGTT
Source organism: Bacteroides sp. (assembly GCA_031977515.1). Lineage (GTDB taxonomy): Bacteria > Bacteroidota > Bacteroidia > Bacteroidales > Bacteroidaceae > Bacteroides. Next base: position 3,903 of record DALZBD010000262.1, read on the forward strand.
CTTGGTGCGTACATTCACGGTATTCAGCGTAAATTCCCATCCACGGTTTCGCATTTTACTTACATTCTGGAACTGATTGGTGTATCCGGTGGAAGCAGGAACGGTGCTTTTCATCAACATGTCGCTGATCTGGTTATTGTACCAGTCGATGGTAAGATTGATGCGGCTGTTGATCAGAGAAAGATCAACCCCGATACTGGTTGCATGCAGTGTCTCCCATTTCAGGGATCTGTTGCCCAAAGTAGTACCCGGTACAAATGCAGGGTTATTTGCCATATTGTTGGTCGGATAGGCTGTTTGTGCCATCTGAGTTGCATACGCATTGTTATCTATCGAGTTGTTACCGGTGACTCCGTATCCTGCACGCAGTTTAAGATGGTTCACTACATCTCCTATATTGTCTTTCCAGAAATATTCTTCCGAGATGCGCCATGCACCCGACACAGAAGGAAATACACTCCACTTGTTGCCTTTGGCAAACTTGGACGATCCATCGCCACGAACAGTAGCCGTCAACAGGTAGCGTTCGTCGTAGGTGTAATTGAGACGGGTGAAAAGAGATACCAGCCCTACACGGGAATGACCGGAAGATTTCTCATATACATTGGCATTTGAGATGTCGTCCAAACCGTAATTGGGATACGGGAATTGTTTAACTTTCATCGAGTTCTTCTCCGTTTCCGAATAGATAACCTCATGTCCGAGCAGCACATTCACTTTGTGCTTCTGAGCAAACGTCTGGCCGTAATTTAATGTATTGGTAATCTGATACCTGTAGGATTCATCATTACCAATACTACCGTTGATACCTGTATTGACAGGATCCATAATGTAGGAAGTCGAGTTCTCATCTGCAAATGAAGTAGACTTACTGTTGCTCCAGGAGTAAAGCCCTGCTGTGCGCCAGGTAAAGTGTTTCAGGAAGTCAAATTCCAGGCCGGCATTTACCGTGAAAATACGGTTGCGTTTGTTGGAAGTAGAAGCTTCGTTCTGTATCAGGGGGTTGGCCGTGTCGAAAGTCGAGTCCAGACTCGAATAATCCGGATAAGTCTGAGTCCATAGAAGTTCGTCCCGTGTAAACTTGGTACCACCGTGGATAGGTTGTAGAAGTACATTTTTCATACCCGAATACGATCCGCCACCATCGGTGGATTTGGTAGAGAACATGGAACTGAAATCCAGACGGATACCTTTGTACAGTTCGGAATTTACCTTGGTACGGATTGTACTTCTGTTCATGTTGTGGTTGGCCAATAAACCATCCTGAGAGTTGTAATTGTAACTCAATAATACCTGGGTCTTATCCGTTCCTGTACTTACGTTCACATTGTGAGACTGGGTCAGTGCCGTACCTCCAAAGACTTCGTCCTGCCAGTCTACCGCATATTCATCGGCATAGCGTTGGCTGATACGACCGTAAACACCACTGTAGAAGTTATCCGAATCAATTCCCAGGCTATTGTCAAACACATTACTCCACTGCGTGGTTTTGCCTTGCAACTCAGCCATTTCATACTGGTATTTCACAAAATCCTCCGTATTTGACATCATATTCAGCTTTTTGGAAAGCTTGTCGAAAGAAAGATAGGTGTTGTAGTTAACCGTGGTTTTTCCTTGCTTACCCGACTTCGTGGTGATCATGACGATACCATTTGACCCACGTGAACCATAGATAGCAGTGGAGGAGGCATCTTTGAGGATCTCAATACTCTCAATATCATTGATGTCGATGTTGGAAAGTGCATCGCCCATTTCAAAACCGTCAACAATGTAGATCGGTTTGGTACTTTGCGTAATGGAAGTACCCCCACGGATCGTGATATTGAATCCCGCATCCGGAGCACCGCCTGCGGTAACAATATTCACACCAGCTGCTTTCCCCTGTAGTGCCTGTGCCGCACTGACCACAGGTACCGAAGCAAGTTCCGCACCTGAAACAGAAGAGATAGCTCCGGTCAGGTCTTTACGCTTCACTTTGGCGTACCCAATTGCTACCACTTCATCCAGCATGTGCGAAGTTTCCTGTAAGGTGACATCAATACGTGTCTGACTGCCGATCGAAATAGTCTGGCTATCATAGCCTACAAAAGAAAAAGTGAGTTCTTTATCCGATGGAGAGACTGTAATTGTATAATTACCGTCCAAATCGGTAATAGTTCCATTAGAACT
>DALZBD010000263.1:0-6061 GCA_031977515.1 Bacteroides sp.
CACCTCTGCGGGCTGCGGAAGATTTTTACCATCCCGTCAATCGTTCTGTGATTGTTGGTCAGATCGCGGAAGTCATGCAGGCAGAGGCACCTGTCAGCCGTGCACTGCTGTACAGACAGATTTTAGCTGCCTGGGGAATAAGCAGGATAGGTACACGTTCAGGTGCCCTTCTGGAAAGACTCTTTGAGCAGGCCGGTTACTACCAGACGGAATATGGTGAGAATGTCTTTTGTTGGATAGACAAGGAGCAGCACAACCAATACGGGATTTTCCGGACAGGAGCCGGACGCAATGCGGTGGATGTACCGCCGGTGGAGGTAGCCAATGCCATGAGACAGATTGTGCAGGATGAGATCAGCCTGCCTGTAGCAGATCTGATAAAGATCGGTAGCCAGGTTTTCGGATTCGCCCGGAGTGGCACGAAAGTGGATGCGGCTATGCAAAGGGGAGTGGAAGAGGCTGTCAGAAGAGGTTATCTGAAGGTGGATAGCGGTCAGGCGGTGGTGCTATAGGGTATATGGGGCATTCTTCCTGGGTGTGGCTCATATTTACTTTGTGTGTATGGTCCATTGTGTATAGTCCATATTTACTTTGTGTGTATGGTCCATTGTGTATGGTCCATATTTACTTGTAGAGACGCAATACTTTGCGTCTCATTATTTAAGATACAACGCATTTTGAGACGCAACGTATTATGAGACGCAAAGTATTGCGTCTCTACAAGTGTATCATAAAGAAAATTGTATGAACCTACCAGACTTTTACCCCTGTAGCCTTTGGAGTGCCCGGATGGAGTCTGCTACATAGCGGTTGTCGGGTTCTACCGATAGCCAGAAATGAAGATAGCCCAATGTCCTTTTCAGATAAGCAGGATCGGTAGAACCAATGTGCCGTTGATGTGCTCCCAATCCTTTGGTGAGTATATAATGGACATTCTTTCTCATTTCTCTTTTCTTAGCGCGCGGAATAGTAAGTTTGTGCCCGGAACTGACAGATACTCCGGTGATGATCTTGCGTTTGTTCTCGCTTAGAAAGTGGGTTTTTTCCTTTTTCAACACAAAATCATCCTCTTCGACAATCTTTTTGACTGCCATGTAGAGTTCTTTGCGGTCTATATCATTTCCGGAGAAAGTAAGGTCATCGGCATACCTTGTGTAGATCAGCCTGTGCTGGTGTGACAGGATGGTAAGTTTCTGATCCATTTCGTAGGCGATAATGTTGCTCAGTGCAGGACTGGTCGGGGCACCCTGGGGAAGCCGGCTGTGCAGGCAACACAGGCTGGCCAGCAATTGCGATACTTTTTTGGGGTAGCCGATCTTTTCGAAAGCCTGGACCACTTTGTGGTAGCGGATCGAAGAGAAAAACTGGCGGATATCTGTTTTGAATATCTCTTTGTTGCCCAGGTGCTGCCGGGCATTGTCCACTATAGATACCCTTTTCCGGAAGCCGGTAGCAGCCGGGTGTATATTCACCGGCATCAGTATGCGTTGGTAGATGGTGCGCTGTATGCGCAGGAGTTCTTTGCCTGGAACGGATATCTGACGACGACCGCCACTTCTTTTCCGGATAGAGAATTGGGTGTACTGACGAGGAATATTCAGGAGGATCTTTTTGAGCTCTTCTTCCGTACTACCCAACAACCTGGCACACCAGGCTATCGTCTTACCGTCGTGTCGGGGAGGCAGATAGTTGGGGTAGACAGAGGAAAATGCCCTGCCGGAAGTATGCTTTTGGGGGAAGTACCGATCTTTCTTTGTTTTACTCTGTCTCCGGAAGCTCTGAATGACAGAGTGAATCAGTATTCCAATAAAAATGACGATAAGAATCCCATTCATATATCTCGGATAAAAAGAGGGTGAGTGTTTACTAAAGGTAATAAACCAATCTGGTTTCCATTACCTTTACTGAGAAATCACTTGATCCTATGAGGCGAATGCACCTCTCTCTTGCTAAATCTTCAACTCACCCTCTGCAGGCAAAGGTACATTTTTATGTGTGTATTCAAAAGGATACGGATAAAAAATAAAATCGTTATTTGTATCATGCAAAACTTTATCCGGCTGCATCTTATTCGGGGTATAGTGCGGCTGCCTGATTTCTATAAAATGGTATGGAATAGATCGAAAGACAAATAAATAAATTATTTTTGTTGACTATAAGAGGTTGTCTGCGTAAGTGTACAGGCAAAATACTGTTCCTGGGTGTCCTTTAGACACCTCACCGGACAATCTCTGACAGAAACTACTATATGTGATAAAATCTGTTTTGTATGAAAAAGGTATTCAAAAGAATTTTAGACGCTTTCTATATACCTGTTGTTTTCGTAGCAATCATCTGGTTGATAAAGATCTTTGAATCTATCCTGAATGTAAGGTGGTCTCAGGGAGGAGTCATGCCCAGGCATACGGAAGGTCTAAAAGGTATACTGACCTCTCCTTTGCTGCATGGCAGTTTCAGCCATCTGACTTCCAATACAGTACCCATGTTGGTATTGGGTTGGTGCCTGTTCTATTTTTATCGCCGGGACAGTTGGCTGGTCTTTGCTTTGCTCTGGCTTTTATCGGGTCTGCTCACATGGTGCATCGGGCGGGAAGCCTGGCACATCGGGGCCAGTGGATTGATCTATGCGCTGGCCTCTTTCTTGTTTTTCAGTGGTATATTCAGACGCTATATCCCTTTGTTGATCGTATCAGTAGTGATTGCTTTTCTGTACGGTGGACTTATATGGGGATTGTTGCCTACTGCTTCCTATATTTCCTGGGAAGGGCATCTGTCGGGTGCAATAGCAGGCTATATAGTAGCTTATCTGTTTCGGAAAGAAAGCTTGCAAAAGGCTTGACAGGTATACCTTTTTTCTGCGTGGCTGGAAGTTTCCGGGATTGTGAATCTATACCATCTTTGCAATCTATATAGTTGTTGGATTAATACTTATCTATATAGCTGTTAGATTGATACTTAGTAGCCGCGTAGCGGTGACACGTTTGTAGCCCTGTGCGGAAGCGCGGGGAATTCATGGAGGTAAAACGGATGCGCCCCGTAGGGGTGCTATGTTCCTGTGAAGTAGATGCCACACATGGATTTACACGGACATGAATATTTTGTACCGGCTATGAATCATGTGTCATATAGCACCCCTACGGGCGCAACTCATTCATCCCCTTATAAACCCCGCGCTTCCGCACGGGGCTACAAACATATCACCGCTACGCGGCTATCAGGCCATGTAGGAATAGCAATATACTTACTAATTAGGACAAACTTTATAAGCCATGATTTCTCTCGGAGCCGTATCTTTACAAAAAATAGTACAACCATGATAAATTACAGAAACACACCATTTTTAGTATTACTATTGACTCTACTGTGGCACTCTCAGATCGTTGCACAGGATCTTTTTCCCGATGGAACACCCATACCTGCCTGGTTCAGTGATGTACAACCTGTACAACCCGGGACATTGGGCAAAGCATTTGTTATCACCGACTACGGTGTACACACTGACAGTACACTGCTGCAAACCGAAAAGATACAGGCAGTGATCGATGAAGCCCACCATTCAGGGGGTGGGGTAGTAGTAATCCCGCAAGGTACTTACCTCAGCGGTTCGCTTTTCTTCAAGCCCGGTACACATCTGCATCTGCAGGAAGGAGCCGTCCTGAAAGGCAGCGACGACATCAGTAATTTCCCCATTGTAGAGACCCGGATCGAAGGGCAGACACTGAACTATTTTGCCGCTCTGGTCAATGCCGACCGGGTAGATGGCTTTACGATCTCCGGCAAGGGTACCATAGACGGCAACGGACTACGCTACTGGAAATCGTTCTGGCTACGCAGGAAAGTAAATCCCAAATGTACCAATATGGACGAATTGCGTCCGCGTCTGGTGTATATCTCCAACAGCAACCATGTACAACTCTCCGGAGTGAAACTGATGAATTCCCCGTTCTGGACGACACATCTGTACAAATGCGATCATGTGAAGTTGCTGGGATTGTATATCTATTCTCCCTATGCTCCGGTGAAAGCACCCAGTACGGATGCCGTAGACATAGATGTATGCAGCAATGTATTGATCAAAGATTGTTATATGTCTGTCAACGACGATGCGGTGGCATTGAAAGGGGGCAAAGGCCCGTTGGCAGACAAAGACGACAACAACGGAGGCAACCGCAACATCATCATCGAAGATTGTGTATATGGTTTTTGTCACAGTGTCGTGACATTCGGCAGCGAATCCATATACAACCGCAATGTTATCCTGCGCCGGATCAAAGTAGAACACGCACAACGTCTGCTGTGGCTCAAGATGCGTCCCGATACCCCGCAGAATTACGAATACATCACTGTGGAAGACGTAACAGGCAATGCCCGGAGCTTCCTGTTTATCAAACCCTGGACGCAGTTTTTCGACCTGAAAGGTCAGACAGAGATGCCACTCTCTTATTCCAGTCACGTGACCATGCGCAATATCAACTTTGAGTGTGAAGTACTTTTTGATGTGAACAACTCCGATCAGTACATCCTGCGTGACTTTACCTTTGAGAATCTGAATATACAGGTAAAGAAAAACGATGCCATCCATACGGACTATATACAAAACTTCGCTCTCAGCAATGTAACAGTCAACGGTGAGAAGAAGTATTGAAGCCATCGGTGCAACCAACGACACAGACCCTTACGGATATCAGTGAGAAATCACTAAAATTCTGATCTGTATCCTGAGGCTTTGAACTCCGGAAATGACGAAGCTCTCTCCACAGTTTCGGATGAACAAAATCACCCTCGTTACAATATACTGTAGCGAGGGTGATTTCTCGTTTAGGGACTTCCCGGGCAGCCCTGTCCGTTGTAAGTTCAGAATCTCAGGTTTATATGTAATGAATAAGCTGAGTCTAACAAGCTACTCTTTACCCACGACAATGCGATCGATGATCCATGCCCAGGTATTGGCCATAAGTATATCAAACAGGGAACTGACTGTTCCGTTGGCAGCGGCAAACGAACTCATCGCACTTCCCCGTGCCGATGTGATCTCACTTTCTCCGCAATAGAATATACCCAGATCCTGATTGATACCGTGTGTCATTTTGCCGGAATTGTCGAGGCCCGAGCTCACCACCAGCAGCGTGGTGGTAGTATCCCAGTTATAGCCATCGTTGTAACCTACATCCGTAGATACATATCCCATGACGTTTTCCTGAGCAGGGAGCGAACCGAATTTACCGTTGTAAAACACCTCATGTCTCTCTTCCGGAAACAGTTCCGTACTCAGGCTGGTGACAGCAGCCGGGCTGTATTGCCACTCACCATCGTCACGGAAATATTCGCGCAGGTGGGCATTCGTCTGGTAATCATCCAGTCCCAGAATCAGTACACGGTAGAATTTGGCTTCCACCCAATCATAGATCAACTTACTGGCTTCCACAGAAGGAGTACAACTCGCTGGCAGATGTACCACATCCACGTGTTCCAGCATCTTGCTCAGGATATCCAGAAATGCCCGATCCGAAGTACTCATCATCTCATTGGTAAAGCTGTGTACAATGATCTCTTTGATAGGTATGGTACCTGTGGGTGAGAAGTTGGCTTTGTTTTCCAATACCCGTCGCATCGCATCTCCGCTTATACCGTCTGTAAAGATTCCATCCGAAGTACCCAGGTCGCCTGGCAGGCTGGTGACCGTGAGCACATTCACTTCCCGGTTGCGGTATGCCTCCAGATAAGTAAGCTGCTCCACAGTCACTTCAAACTTCCAGAAAGCCGTGGATACCACATACCTGCCTGTATAGACATTGTCGGTAAGGTTGTCATCTGTAGCCGTCATCACCAGGCGGTATACATCGGTACCATCCTCGCTGCTTTTCACAATCTGCAGGTCATAGAATCCGTTTTGCAGACTCTCGCCCGATTTGTTGATCACAGGACCGGTCGGGTTGCCATTATCGTCCAGCGCCTGGATCGTGAACGGCTGGGTCGTCTGCAGATAGCCGGTTTCTTCGGAACCCTCCTTATAAGCAAGAGTGAATTTGCGGGAAGAGATACCCAGGTAATTGTCTCCGTC